>CAXYKQ010000368.1:0-2724 GCA_964277835.1 uncultured Edaphocola sp.
CTCTGCAGCTTTATTGTAGTAATTATCACACTTATACGCGAAAACAGCTGTCTCGCTCAGCACAGAGAACCCATGAGCAAAACCCCGTGGAATATACAATTGAAGATTATTTTCGGCACTCAAACGGATACTGAACCATTCCCCGTAAGTAGCAGAATCGGGTCTCAGATCAACCGCCACATCTAATACTTCCCCGGCAAGTACGCGCACCAGCTTGGCCTGGGCGCTGTCTGCCAACTGCATGTGTAAACCGCGCACGGTACCATAAGTTGAGAAAGACTGATTATCCTGCACAAAATCGCCATTCGCCTTTGTCAGCGCTTCAAATTTTGGCTTATTGAAGCTTTCAAAGAAATACCCTCTTGAATCTTTAAAAACAGCAGGTTTGATTATAAAACAACCTTTCAGCTTCGTTTCTTCTACCTGCATTATGCTTTGTATTGAGTTTCATAATATTGCTGGTAAGCCCCGCTGGTGACGTTATTCAGCCACTCTTCATTTGCAAGGTACCAATCTACTGTTCTTTCCAATCCCTCGGCGAACTGTAAACTGGGCTCCCAGCCTAATTCTTCTTTTAATTTTGTGGCATCTATAGCATAGCGTAAATCATGCCCGGCCCGGTCGGTAACATAGGTGATCAGTTGGGCAGATGTGCCTGTTTCCCGGCCTAATTTTTTATCCATGACGGAGCAAAGGAGCTGGATCAGGTCAATATTCTTCCATTCATTGTGACCACCGATATTGTAGGTAGAACCTGCGGCTGCCTGATGAAAAATAAGGTCTATCGCGCGGGCATGGTCTTCGACGAAGAGCCAGTCCCTTACATTTTCCCCTTTACCATAAATAGGAATGGGCCTGTTGTTTTTAATATTATTGATCGAAAGGGGGATCAGCTTTTCCGGGAAATGATGAGAACCGTAATTATTGGAACAATTTGAGATCACGCAATCCATTCCGTAAGTGTCATGGTAAGCTCTTACAAAGTGATCGGAGCTGGCTTTTGAGGCAGAATAAGGACTGTGCGGATCATAAGCGGTAGTTTCTTCGAACATTCCGTTTTCACCTAAAGTACCATACACTTCGTCGGTAGAGACATGGTAAAAGCGGTGTTGGTCATAGGCTCCTTTCCAGGCTTTTTTAGCTACATTTAACAGCGTTACCGTCCCTACAACATTCGTCATTACGAAATCGAGCGGGTGCGTAATGCTGCGGTCTACATGGCTCTCTGCCGCGAGGTGGATAACTGCGTCTGGCTTATACCGGTCAAATAATTGCTGCACGAAACCGGCATCACAAATATCGCCTTTTTCAAATTTGTAATTAGGGGCCTCCTCGATATCTTTCAGGTTGGCGAGATTACCGGCGTATGTCAGTTTATCTAAATTGATAATAGTATAATCAGGATATTGGGTCACAAATCTCCTGACAACATGAGAGCCTATAAATCCGGCGCCTCCTGTTATAATAATGGTTTTAGCGGTCATTTTTTTAAGAAATTATGAATGAGCAGGCGTATGCAGGATATCCACCAGCTCTGTCGCTGCTGTTTCTATTTGATTGACGCCCTTATTAATTTTAGCATTCAGGTAGTTGTAAGCCACGTAAGCCACCAGGCCAATGATCAGACCTGTAGCAGAAGTCACCATTTTAGTATAGATACCGCCGGCCACGCTGTTGATCGAAAAAGCAGGATCATGCTGGATATTGTAGAACATGACGATCATACCCACGATGGTACCCAGGAACCCGAAAATAGGAGCAATACCTGCGATTACAGAAAGTACACCAAGGTTTTTCTCCATCGCATAGACCTCAAGTTTACCTGCGTTTTCCATAGACTTCTCAATATGATCTATGGGCTTTCCTATCCTGCTCACTCCTTTTGCAATTACCCGCGGAGTGGCGGCATCGTAATTTTTACATAATTGCTGTGCGCCGGATATATTGCCCTCCACGATCTTCTCTCTTACCCTCGACATAAAATCCTGGGGAATGTTCAACATCTTCCTTATAGTAATAAAACGCTCAAAAAACACGTAAACCGCAATAAGGCTACAAATAAGCAAAGGGATCATCAATACACCACCCTCTTTCAACAAATACCACAATGACAGGGTCTCTTGTTTCGGGGCTGCAGCTGGCGGAGCGGCCGCAACTAAATGCTGGGCCGTATCTACGGCAGCCTGAAGTAGTACCGGGCTAAAATTCATTATATCTCTAAATTATGTTGAATAGAACAAAAGTAAAAAAAATGGGTAAAAATTTCAAATTTACCCATTTTCTTACCCGTATTTTACAATAATCAATTAGCCGATCTCAACTAATTCAATATCAAATACTAAATCTTTACCAGCTAATACGTGATTAGCATCTAAAATTACCGACTCTGCTTTCACTTCAGCAATAATTACCGGGAACACATTACCCTGGTTATCGCTCAAATGCATTTGCATGCCCACTTCCGGATCTGAACCTTCCGGAAAATCAGATTTTGGAAACTCCAGCATATTCTCCGGATTAGCAGGACCATAAGCCTCTTCAACAGGAATATCCACTGTTTTTTTATCGCCTACTTCCATACCGATCAAAGCATCATCAAATCCTTTGATCACCTGGCCCTGGCCTACCACAAACTGTAAAGGCTCACGACCTTCAGAACTATCAAATGTTGTACCATCTGTCAATTTTCCGTGATAATGCACTTTTACAGTATCACCTGCTTTT
>CAXYKQ010000369.1:0-4564 GCA_964277835.1 uncultured Edaphocola sp.
TTTGTCCTGTTTTTCCGTGATCCTGAACTTAGCCGCCACGTAGTTGTCAAATTCGTAATTATAGCGGTCCAGGTGATCGGGTGTTATGTTCAAGATCATCGCGATATCCGGTTTGAAGGTAATGATATCGTCCAACTGGAAACTGCTGATCTCGGCTACATACCAGGCTTTTGGAGCTTCTGCTACCTGCCGGGCAAAACTGTAACCGATATTTCCTACCATTGCCACATCCAGGCCGCTCTCTTTCAAAATATGATAGGTGAGGCTCGTGGTGGTGCTTTTACCGTTGCTTCCCGTGATCGCTATAATCTTGCTGTCGCCCTTATACCTGAATCCCCACTCTATTTCACTGATCAGTTCGATTCCTTTTTCTCTTATCGCTTTTACAACAGGAGCTTTTTCCGGTATACCCGGACTTTTGATGATGATATCGGCTCCTAATACTTTGTCCATATCATGGCCTCCTTCTTCAAAAGCGATGCCCCATTGCTTTAATTCATTCTTATATCCTTCTTTGATCGTTCCAAAGTCCGATACCCAAACCTCGTAGCCCTGCTTTTGGGCTAATAAGGCGGCTCCATTACCACTTTCCCCGGCTCCTAAAATTACTACTTGCTTCATATTGATTATTGTAATTTCATGGATACAACACTTAATACTGCCAGGATAATCCCTACGATCCAAAAGCGGGTTACGATCTTCGTTTCATGATAGCCCACTTTCTGATAGTGATGGTGGAGTGGCGCCATTTTCAACAAACGATGCGTTTGCGCATATTCGAGGCCGTGTCTTTTCTTCTGATATTTAAAGTAGAAGGTCTGCGCGATCACGGACAGGTTTTCTACCAAGAAAATACCGCAGAATATAGGGATCAGCAATTCTTTACGAACGATGATGGCCATACAGGCAATGATACCGCCTAAAGCCAGGCTACCCGTATCACCCATGAATACCTGTGCCGGGAACGTATTGTACCATAGGAACCCGATACAAGCCCCTACGAAGGCTCCCATAAATACCGAAAGCTCACCCAGGTTTGGAATATGCATGATATTCAGGTATTCGGCAAAGATATAGTTACCGGAAACATAGGCAAATAAGCCCAGGCATATACCGGCTATTGCCGATACCCCGGTCGCAAGCCCATCCAGCCCGTCTGTTAGGTTAGCACCATTACTTACCGCTGTAATAATGAAGATCACAAAGGCAATGTAAATGATCGGGGTCATCCATTCCACATTCTTCTCGCCGAAAATGGAAGCTATTTTTGCGAAACTGATCTCATGACTTTTATTAAAAGGTACACTGGTTACCGCTGACCTCACTTTTACATATTCTCTGACACGGCCATCCGCCTCTTTCCTGAAGGTCGGGCTGCCAATCACTTTTTCAGTGGCGTCATATACAACCGGCTCACCTCTGACCACCTCGCGGGTAGTGACGACGTGCTGGTTAAAATACATTAACGAGCCGATGATAATTCCCAGGCCTACCTGACCGACTACTTTAAACCGGCCCTTCAGTCCTTCTTTATTTTTCCTGAACACTTTAATATAGTCATCGAGAAAGCCGATAAGACCCAGCCACAGGGTACTCAACAGCATCATCAATACGTAGATATTCTTCACATCCGCAAAAAGCAAAGTCGGGATGACAATACCCGCGATAATGATGATACCACCCATAGTCGGTGTACCCTTTTTTGAGGTTTGTCCTTCCAGGCCCAGCTCGCGAACGGTTTCACCGATCTGCTTTTTCCTTAAAAAGTTGATCAGGCGTTTGCCGTAAACCATAGTAATGACCAGCGACAAAATGATTGCCGCCCCCACTCTGAAGGTGATAAACTGAAAAACTCCGGCACCGCTTAATCCGAAAGCCTCTCGTAAGTATTTAAATAAATCGTAGAGCATCCTATTTATTTTTCGAGTAAGTTGAACATTTCCTGTAACACTTCTCTATCATCAAAATGGTTTTTAACACCATTAATTTCCTGGTATGTTTCGTGTCCTTTTCCGGCCACTAAAATCACATCATTGGCGCGGGCCAGGTTACATGCTGTTTTGATCGCTTCCCTGCGATCACTGATCCGGATCATTTTACGATACTGACCCGGTGTTAATCCTGCTACCATTTCATCCAGAATCGTTTCCGGGTTTTCGGTACGCGGATTGTCGGCAGTAAGAATCGTTGTTGTACTCAGCTCACAGGCCACCCTGGCCATCTCCGGGCGTTTGGTCTTATCCCGGTCGCCGCCACATCCTACAACCGTAATAACATTAGCCTGCTGCCCGAATTGCTTGATCGTAGACAATACGTTTTGCAAAGCATCCGGTGTATGTGCATAATCCACAATACCCAGGATCTTCTCTACAGGAGACTGTATTGTCTCGAATCTTCCCGGGGCGCCTCTTAAATTGCTTAAACCCGTCAGCACCTCTAAACTATCTTTTCCACACAATACAGCCGCACCATAAGCCGCTAAAAGATTGTAGGCGTTGAAAGTTCCCGTCATCCGGAAGTGCACTTCCTGGTTGTTGACCTGCATCAATAAACCAGTGAGGTTGTTCTCCAGTATTTTTCCTTTAAAATCCGCCGGCACTCTTAAAGCATAGGATTGCTTCAGTGCTTTTGTGTTTTGCAGCATTACCGCTCCTCTTTTATCATCTACATTTGTTAAAGCAAATGCTGTTTTAGGTAAATGATCGAAGAAGCGCTTTTTAACCCTGATGTATTCGTCAAAAGTTTTGTGATAATCTAAATGGTCGTGGGTGATGTTGGTAAAAATGCCCCCATCAAATTGCACACCGCCTATGCGATGCTGATGGACCGCATGCGAGCTTACCTCCATAAATACGTAAGTACAGCCGGCATCCCGCATCTCCGTGAAAAGTGCCTGCAGGCTGATCGCATCCGGCGTGGTATGTGTCGCGGGAATTACCCGGCTACCGATCTTATTCTCCACTGTAGAGATCAATCCGCAGGCTTCACCCAGTTGTTCAAATAATTGGAATAACACCGTGGCAACCGTTGTTTTACCATTGGTGCCCGTCACCCCGATCACTTGCATATCGGCAGAAGGATTTCCAAAGAACGTTGCTGCGAATACTCCTACCACTTCATGCACCTCTTCAAATTGCAGATAGCAAACCCCTTCTTCTGTATTTTCAGGTAGCTCACTGCATACAATCGCTACAGCACCCTTCCCGATCGCTGTTTTGATATACGTGTGCCCGTCTACTGCCGCACCTTTCAAGGCAAAGAACATGGCCCCGGGCATCACCTTACGGGAATCCAATACCAGGCTACTTACTTCAGCAGTGGTATTTCCTGTGATGCTTACAGGACTCAGGCCAGTTAATAATGATTGAATGGTCAATTTTATTGTTTAATTTAATTCTATTCGAACTGTTTGTTGATTAGCATAGGTATTTCCCGCCGGGATAGATTGACTTACAACGGCCCCCGCGCCATGTACGCTTACCTTCAAACCTGCATTTTCCAACAGGTAAAGCGCTTCTTTAACGCCCATTCCGCTCACATCGGGCATTATATTATTTTTTACAACTCTCGGCACCATCGACAACCGGTTGGTTTCATCGGCCTGTACGCCCGCCAACAGGGCTTCCACACCGCTATTCTTAGGGGCACGGCCAAAGTTGGCCAACAGGTAATAAAGCTGGTAAGCCGGCGCCGGCTTGGCCGCTATCGTATTTTCCTTCCCTAACGAATCGATATTCAATTTCCAGCCGCCAATTTTTGTCGTATATAATTTATCCGCAATCGCTTTAAATACCGGCACCCCTAATTGCGCGCCGTAGTAAACGCCACCCGGTTTTGAACGGATCACTACTGCGATGGTATATTTTGGTTTATCCGCCGGGAAATACCCCACAAAAGAACCTTGACGCACACCATCGTTATAACGATATCTCACCCCTCCGATCACATCATCCACTTGAGCAGTACCGGTTTTACCGGCTGCCTGGTAGAAAGGGGATTGGGCAGATTTAGCCGTACCTTTTGCAACCACTGCCAGGGTCACCTGGCGTAGAGCTTTTATAGTAGCCTCCTTTCCTATTTTTTCTATGAGTACTTTCGGTTCCCGCTTTTTGACCACTTTACCATCGTCCATAATGGCGCTTACCAGGTAAGGCTGCATCATCTTCCCGTTGTTCGCTACTGCATTATACACCATACAAGTATGCAAAGGCGTGATCATACTTTCATAGCCATAAGCGATCCAGGGTAATGAAGTCACTTTGTTCCAATGCTTATGGGAGGTGGTCTTAATAGTCGGTGCGCGTTCCCCGGCGAGATCTATTCCTGTTTTTTCGCTCAAACCCAGATGTTGTAAATGCTTGATAAACTTCATCGGGCTGTCTTTATAGTATTTATTGGCCAATGTAGCAAAGGCAACATTGGAAGATTGGGCAAAGGCATTTTCTACGGTGATAGTGCCTAAACCGCCATGGTCATCTCTTACGGTTTGCGTACCGAAGCGGGCCGCACCTCCCATACAGTTCACCATACTATTGGCATTTACATAACCATCTTCCAATAAGGC
>CAXYKQ010000370.1:0-3942 GCA_964277835.1 uncultured Edaphocola sp.
TATGTCAATGTGATTGCTGAAAATAGCGACAGGCTATCGTCAGAAATTATAGAGGAAAGGCTGAAAATATCGCTTAAACGAGCTTAGCCCTTCCTTATAATGGTGCGGAGGTTTGTATAAAGGTGCAGGCCCCGCTGACTTTTACAGAGGTAGGTTTGATAAAAGGATTAGTAGCATAATTCAACTGCACTTTCAGACCGGTAATTTGTATAGATTGATTGAAGATTTCCTGGTAGTTGTCAGCATGCGTGTTAAGGCTCACACTAAATGATCCTGTATATGCTGTACTCGCTTTGGGTACAAAAAGCTTGAACCATCCGGCAGCATCGCTGAAAGCAAGCCCGATGGTACCGACCGCAATGATAGCGCCGACTAAGGGCCGTTGATGGTTAGTATCGATCAGAAAGCCCGCGAGCCAGCTTCCTTTGAGCAGCGTATCATCGTGTATAGAGAGATTAAGTAAAGAGCCCGGCATTAGATCGTTTAGCAGGCAAAGAGAAATGCCCGTAGTGTTGAACGTTGCAGATCTCTCCGCTACCAGAACTATATCACGACCCAGCTGATCCTCATGCAGTCGCATACAGACTCTTTGCGGGGCGTTTAAGAACACGCGTAAGACTCCGTCCGGGAGGGAGGACAAGTCATGGACCGTTTTATTACACCGGTCGCAAAAACGACCGTTTCCCACATCAGCCATTTGCTCAAAGTCTGCAGTGCAGGGATGCGGCATAGCCAGTCTGGTAGTACGTCTTCGGTTCATCTTTTAGTGTTTGAGTGATAAGATGCGCGATCATGGCACAGAGTTGGGAACGACAAATAAATTCCTATTGAAATATGATTATCTTTGGGCCATTTGGTCCCACAAATGTTAGACAATGATTGCCGTTTTAAGAAAAATAGTCACGAGTCACCGGTTTAGCTTAATCACTTTACTTTCGATTCAATGGGGCACATTTATGTTTAACCAGTATTTGCCGGTTAAACTTAACGCGCTATTATTTATGGCGAGCAGCTTGTTTTTCGGGATAGCGCTTCTTGGCATTTATCGGAATAAAGAAGTAGGTATTGCTGAAAAAGGACAGCGGCGAAATATAGGAGTTAAATCTCTAGCAACTTTGTTCGGGCTTTCGGCGATCACCGCTGTATTTTTCCTGCTGAAGCAGCATTTCTCGCAAAACCCCATTCTGGCCGAGCATTCAGACGTTATCCCTACCATCATAGAGTTGTGTGAACGCTTCCTGAACGGTGATGCGGTGTATCGACCGATAGAAAAATTCGGTTATTTCCTTCCCGTGACTTACCTGCCTATGCAGTGGGTTCCTTTTTTAACGGCAGAAGTATTTCATTTTGACTATCGTTGGATCTCCATTTCGATCTGGGCCATTGCCTTTACCGTACTTGTCTGCCGAAGCATGAAGTACAATAGCTCCTGGTACCACATCCTGACTGTCCTTTTTGGCACTATTCCGATACTGCTGATGTCGCTTACCTCGGGTTCCTTAAGTTCCATCATGACGAACACGGTAGAAATTATGGTGGCCGGTTATTATATTTTACTGATCTTAAGTTTTAATATAAATAACCCGGTGTTGCGGGGCCTGATTGTCGCGATCTGTTTAATGTCGCGATACAGCCTGGTGCTTTGGCTGCCGGTAGCCTTTGTGGTATTGTGGTTAAATGAGCCTAAGCGTAATTTTTATAGTACGGCAGCAACCATTATTGTCTTTATTGTCGGCATTTATGTCATCCCTTTTTTAAGCAAAGATTGGGGCATATTCTATCGCGGCTATAAGCATTATGATATTTCCGCTTTAGGAGAATGGCAGCACATTAACGGGGAAACCGGTAAACCTTACCACGTGTACAGTGGTTTCGGCTTTGCATCTTTTATCTACGATTATTACCCGGGGCAGGACTTAATGGCAAAAATAAAAGTGCTGCAGAAATTTCATTTCTGGGGTTCCTTATTAACGACGGCGGCCCTGGTTTTGTTATACCTCAGGATCAGGAAATCCATTTATTACAAGATTTACCTGATGGCCTCATTCAAGATCTACCTGGCTGTATTCATGTTCTTTATCCAGGTACCTTATACTTACCTGATGCTGGTCGATCTTTTTGTGAGCATTGCCATATTTGCGGAAACCGGTAAATACCACTTCGCCGGGACGATAAAAAGAAAAATGATTTCATAGCGATCAATGATACAGGTGTACCGGAGACAAGAAGAGTCCGTTGCGGAACAAACACAGCAATTTAAAGCCGGGGTATCAGTGAGGTATAGCAATCATTTTAACCCTTATCTATATGCTAAAGTACTTTTCTTTTCTGTGAGCAGCAATTGCCTGAGCTCCCCTATTTCACACGGGATGAGGCGCACCCAGTCTACATCTTTGAGCGGAACATTCGCCCGGCCTTTGCTCCACGCGGCCCTAAAAGAGTCGTGAAATTCGGGCATAGTGATCCAGCCATAAGCTACAGCGATCATAACCGGGAAGGTGATCCGGCCATTAGCCAGCATAAAAGTCTGCAGACATACTTCGCCCTCTTCCGTTGGCGGGTAATCCAGCAACACATGTTTAATATCGTGTCGCTCATAGTAAGGCAGCAAGCCCAAAGAATACTTTTTAAAAAAGCAGTGTAGCTGGTGTCCTACGGTGTTTTCCGGCATCTGCTCCAGGTCCGCGTCGGTATACGGAAAAGATATTTTCTTACGGGCCAGCTTAAAGTAAGGCAAGCCAACTTCATGCGCCAGGAATACCAGGAGGCGCTCTCTTAATTGTTTAATTTTCATCGGGCGTATTTTTAAAGATATAAACATTTTTACCTTGTTCTGCATCGATCAGCGCTGCCTGGGGCAAGAAGTAAAACTTATAAATCTTTTTCCAGCTCAGGGCAAGTGCGACAACAGTGGCCACATTCAGGATGGGAAAAAAAGGAAACTCGTCGAAGCGTAAATTCATCACCAGTAAAAAGAGCACCAGCGTACCATTGGCGCAGGCCAGGGCGGCGCAGCAGATGGCGATCCATTTTGCCCTTCCTCTTTCCCAAAGGGCATTAATCCCCTCCATTAAAAAATAAAACATAAACATACCGGGCAAACCGCCGGCCAACGCAAAAGGCAGGACAAGCAAGCCAAATGGCAGTTCTTCTACCATAGCGTACAACAGGCATTCTGTAATAGCGGCAATAAACCAGACTTTCAGGGCTACTCTCATAATGATCTTTTTTAAAAGTGCTTTGTTTTTCAAAGTGAATAAATAAAAAAATTTAGTGTAGGTTTTTGATGATTTTTTCGAGGGCTTGTAGATGACTTCTGAACGCAGCTTCTCCTTCAGCCGTGATACTGTATACCGTATTTGTTTTCCGGCCTACAAAGCCTTTTTCCACGCGGATAAAGGCATGCTCTTCCAAGGTTTTAAGGTGAGAAGCCAGGTTGCCGTCTGTAGCATCCATAAGTGCTTTGAGGTCATTGAAGTTTATTGATTCATTGACGATCAGCGCACTCATGATACCAATACGGATCCGGCTGTCAAAAATTTTATTTAATTGGTCTAGCTCCTTTCTCATGCTCCTTTACGATCATATTTATTCCACATGATAAAGCCATAAATAATATGCAGGATGCCAAATCCGAAGGCCCAGAAATACAATTGCCACTCTGGTTGCAAAAAAGCAATACAACCCGTCAGTACTTCGAGCAAGCCCAGCCACCTGATGTCTGAGATCGTATATTTGGAACTATTGATCAAGGTGAGGCCGTAAGTGATCAGCATCACAGGGATGATATATAAAAAATCTGCGTTCAGTATAAATACACCACACATCCAGCCGCCGGCCAGCATGGGAATGCACATACTGATGATCATCTTGCGTGCAGCCGCGTTAAATGTGACCTGCCCCTGCTTTTTATTTTTCCGGTAGGAGAAATAGAATGCCCCG
>CAXYKQ010000371.1:0-12683 GCA_964277835.1 uncultured Edaphocola sp.
ACTGAATAATGCGCTGAAGGAACAAGGTCGCCTGCCTAAGCCGGAGCAGAAGCCGGCCGGGAAGAAAGCAGATTAGATAACAGAGACGCATTCTTTAAATGCAGATGCATGTCTTGAAAATTGAATATTTGGACGCCTTACCTGCAAGGGGTACGAATAAAATACAAAAAACAGGAGAGGCTGGACCTTTTTGGACCGCCTCTCCTGTTTTTAACGTGTAATTATTTTACAAATTTTACGCTTGCTTTTTTACCGTCCAGCTTTTGCTGGATGTAAAAGATGCCTGCCGGGAGTGTCGCAACATCTATTTTAATTTGTTGGTCTAAGCCGGAGTTAACCGTGTTTTGCCAAACGGTTTGACCCAGCGCATTGATAATGGTCAATTCAATGTTTTTGTTGGATTCAATCGGGGTAACAAACAGCTGATCTTTGACCGGGTTAGGGAAGATCTCAAATTGATTTTTATGAGCTACAGCATTCCCGATACCGGTCCCGGTAGCTGGGGCCATTTTTATCATTACACAGCTGGTATCATTCGCAGCATTTGCATCTGTATAGGTTGTGGCCGGGTGCGTTCCGTCCTGGTAGCTGACCAAAGCCTGGGGGATGTGTACCAGGCAAATATTACCGGATATAGTATCTGCTGAAGGGTTTGTGAAGTAAACGACGTCGTTCATGGAAATCGTACTGTTCACCGCCAGCGGAGCCGTTAGGGTAGAAAATAATACCAGGTTGTTTGCTGTTGCGAAAAACAGGGAATCGCCGGCAGGAAGAATATCCGGTCCGTTGTTCGTGTAATCAAAAGATATCCAAAGAGTATCGTTTGGCGCTATTACCGCATTATTGGAGGGACTGGTTACCGTAACGCTGATATCTGCCTGCTTGATCTGTGCATTCGTGGTCAAAGAAAGAGCAGTGAGCCCGGCTACGATTGGTAAAATGTGCTTCATTGTTTTTTAAATTTATTAATTTAGTTAGTGTTTATTTTATCTATAATCGTGTTAATGTCTACTTCCCCCAGGCTACGGTGGATCATCGTCCTTTTTTTGTCATAAATATTGACCTGTGGCAACCTGAATTCGTAGAGATTATAAAGAAACTCGGATAGTTCATAGGGTGTGTCTGATTTTTTTGTCTGATCGGTACCTATAAAGATGTTTTTCTTATCCGTTAGCGCACTCAGGCCGGTTTCCTTTATAAAAGCAGGAATATATTCTTCCATACCCTTCGCCCCGATAAAAATAATCGCCACATCTTTCAGTGCGTCGTAGTGAGCTACAATATCTTTAGCCAGATGCTGACAATGATCACAGCCGGGATTAAACAGGATCAGGGTTAGCTTGTCATAAGCTTCAAAGTCTTTATTGCCGATCATCCTGCCATCGGTCGTTTTTACTTCAAACGGAGGTATGTCAGCGCCCGGCATTTTATAATTATACTCTTTGCTCAGGTCCTTTTTCTGGGCTGATACGTTTCCTGCGAAAAGCAGGAGCAGAGTGGAAATAAGATAAAAACCGCGCATAAACACTTAATTTTGCGCTAAGTTAAGGAAAAAATAAGTCGAAATAAGGATGAATAATAAACCGCTTGCAGAGAGAATGCGCCCGGAGACTTTGAATGACGTGGTTGGACAGGAGCACCTGGTAGGCCCGGATGGTGTGCTGAGGCAGATGGTGCAAAGCGGCAGGCTGCATTCTATGATATTCTGGGGACCACCGGGTATCGGTAAAACCACTTTGGCGCAAATCATAGCCTCTGAATCCGGTTTGCCCTTTTTCAGCCTGAGTGCGGTGGAGTCCGGGGTGAAAGACGTGCGGCAGGTGATCGAGTTATCCCGGAAAGCCGGGAAGGCCGTATTGTTTATCGACGAGATCCACCGGTTCAATAAATCGCAGCAGGACAGCCTGCTGGCGGCGGTAGAAAAAGGCTATATTGTCCTGATCGGGGCTACTACCGAAAATCCTTCTTTTGAAGTGATCAGCGCCCTGCTGAGTCGCTCACAGGTGTATACCTTGCATCCTTTTACAGCAGATGACCTGAAGAAAATGGCTATGCGCGCGATGGCCGAAGATGCGTTCCTGCAATCCAGGCAATTGTTGATTGATGAGTGGGAAATCCTGCTTATGCGCAGTGGTGGCGATGGCCGAAAGTTGCTGAATTTACTGGAATTACTGGCTGAGGCGCTCCCGGAAGGGGAGCGGCATATCAACAATGCTTTTGTACAGCATATTGTGCAACAGAAAATGGCGCTTTATGATAAATCGGGGGAGCAGCATTATGATATTATTTCGGCTTTCATCAAGTCGATGCGCGGCAGCGACCCTAATGCGGCTGTATATTACCTGGCCCGCATGATTGAGGGTGGGGAAGATCCCAAATTTATAGCCCGCAGAATGGTCATATTTGCGAGTGAAGATGTAGGGAATGCCAATCCTAATGCCCTGTTGCTGGCTAATGCCTGCTTCCAGGCCGTAGAGAATATAGGTTACCCGGAATGTCGTATTGTATTGAGCCAGGCCGTGACCTACCTGGCCACTTCGGTGAAAAGTAACGCGGCTTATATGGCCATTAACAAAGCGCAGGCGGCAGTGAGGCAAACCGGCGACCTGCCGGTGCCGCTGCATCTCAGAAATGCACCTACTAAGCTGATGAAAGAACTGGGATATGGCAACAATTACCAGTATGCCCATGATTTTCAAAACAATTTTGTGGAGCAGGAATTTATGCCGGATATGCTTTCCGGGACGACGTTTTACGATCCCGGTGATAATCCTTCAGAGGAAAAGATAAGAACTTTCCTTAAGCAAAGATGGCGGGATAAATACGGGTATTAATTACTGTCAGGGTTCACCGGTGCGATCACGGATTGCGTAATTTCCAGGCTGAACTCTTTGGCAGCCACCAGGATATGGTCGAAAATGTCGGATTGCAGGTTTTCAAAATCGCCCCAGATACCCAATTTGGTAAAGCAATAGATCTCTAAAGGCATTCCTTGCGGGGTAATTTCCAGCTGGCGCACCATAATTGTCTGCGTTTCGTCTATCTTTTCATGACGCTTCAGGTACTCAAGTACGTACATCCTGAAGGTACCGATATTGGTCAGTTGCCTGCCATTGATCAGGTCGTCTTCGGCACTTCCTTCCTCCCTGTTTTCCAGTCTGCTGATCTCGTTTTTAACGGTCCCGAAATATGCTTTAAGCAGCTCAACTTTCTGTAAGCGCTGGTAGAGGCTGTAATCAATAAACCGGAATGATTTGATATTAAAATATATTGATCTTTTGATACGGCGCGAATTCCGGTCAATCAATACCTGCGCATTACGCACTTCGCTGGAAATGAGGTCGTAGGTAGGAACAGAAGAGATGGTATTATCAAAATTTTTTATTTTGGTCGTGAGCAGGTTGATCTCCACTACGGTACCCTCCAGTTTATATTTTGTCAGGTTGATCCAGTCGCCGACTTTAAAGAGCTTGGATGTGGCGACGTGAATACCCGAAATAAAGCCCAGGATGCTGTCGCGGAACATCAGCAGCACTAATGCGGTCATGGCGCCCAGTCCTGCCAGTATACTGCCGGGAGAAACCCTTAAAAAAATGGATAAAGAAATGATCACATAGATCAGGGACCCGGCGATTCTCACCGATTGCCCTACCGCTTTAAAGCTGGTGGTATTGTAATCGTTAGTCTGGTAGGTCGTGTAATCTTCTACTGCTTTAGTGGTCCGGTAGAGTATCTGCCCGATAATGGTGACAATGAACCAGTTGAAAAACATGTCTACATAAGGCAGGTATCTTTTACTGCGGTAGAAAACCTCTTCGATCAGGAAATAACAAAACATCAGGGGGATGAAATTCAGGAATGCCCTGAAGGCTTTGCGCTCATACAAAGCTTTATACAAAGGCCGGTCCAGTTTATTTACCGTCCACCGGATCACCGGCAACAACAATTTTTTCAAAAGATAAGCCAGTGTAACGAACAGGATAATTAAACTGATGGCCTTATAGGCTAAAACAGAAATTTCCCTGATTTCGGCAGGGAAATTATTGCGTATGTATTGATCAATATCGGTAATATACGGTTGTAGCATACGGTAACTTATTCTTTCAATAGAGAATCACTGATCCCTTATTTGTCATTATTCTTTTCACTGTTTTTCTTACGCTCCGCATTGACTACTTCGCTTTTGGCCAGTTTGATATAGCTTTCGGCCTTCGTCCGGTTCGGGTAATCTTTTATTTTAGCCGCAGATTGGAAGTACATGATAGAAGCGGAGTATTGCTTCTTGTTGTATAGTTCGAGGCCTTTTTTATAATCTTTATCTGCCTGGGTCAAAGCCGGGCTGTTGGCGGGCGCTTTACTTTCTGCAGGTTTTGCCGTTTCCTTGGCAGCTGCAACGCGGGCGTTTGCTGCAGGACTTGCGGTGTTTTTATTTTTTGCATCTTTGCTGTTGGCCGCGACCGCTTTATCGGCTGTCTTAGCGGTTTCTGTTTTAGTTTTCGCCGTATTGGCCACCGTGGCCGCTTTCGCCCTATCGGCATTTGCCGGAGCAGTAGCCGCTGTTCTTCTTTGTTCCTCTTCCCGTGGTAATACCGGCCCGACAAAGCTGCCGGATCGTTCCTCCGCCCTGGCCACTGCCGGGCTGGATTGCTCTCCTGTTGCATCGGCCATCATAGCTACGGATGTAGAATCTGTCATCTGGCCATCGCCTGTATAGCCCGGTTGACGAGCATAATGACCGCCGGCCATTGGGCGTTGGTTCTGGAAACCGTATTTGGCATTCATCACAGAGTCTTCTTCCCGGTTAATAGAGGACTCGTTGAACATGCCATCTTCAATTTGCTCCCCGGAAGCGGCGCTGCCATTATCCGCCAACATATTGTCGGCATTTTTATCATTGCCTATTCTGGAGATGCCCCAGATACCCAGGCCCAATAACACTGCTGCAGCAATGCCTAAAGGCAACAGTTTCCGGTTGCGTCTCGGTTCGTTGTCGAAAGTAACCTTTCTTACCGGTTGCGCTGGTGGCACTTTTCTTACTTCTTTTATTTTTTCAGCGCTCGGGGGAGTCGCCGGTGCAACTTTGGTTTCCGGCACTTTTATTTCCGGAGTTTTAGGCGCAGGAGGTACGGCATCCGGTTGTATTGCGCTTGCCGTTACCGGGGTAAAAGAAAATTCCTCGACCGTGCTTAATAGTTGGTTGGCATTTCCTGCCTGGGTATAGCCCTCCACAGCATCGTTGCAGAAGGGACATTCGTTTAGATGCATTTCTACCACGTAAAGCTCTTCGGGGAACAATTTATTTTGCAAATAGTCATCAATCTGTCTGCGGGTAAGACAGGCACTATTATCTATAGCTTTTATCAATCGATCTCTACTGTACATGGCGGCTATAAGGTATTTTTATGTTGACTAAAACAAATTTTCAGGTTTCTGCGCCCGTTTTGCAGGTACGTTTTTACTTGTTTGTCGGATAAATGCTGCAGGCTTGCGATCTCACTGTAGGTTTTCATGCCCCTGTAGAATAATTCAATACAATTCTTTTGCGGCGCCTGTAATTTTTCCAGGCAAGATTCCAGTATCCTCAGAATTTGTTCCTGTTCCATTTTATGATGCGATAGGTCTTCATATTCCATAAAGTCGAAGCCATTATCGGGGAGGTCTACGGTAGGATTAGCCTTTCTCAATTGCATTAAGCACTGGTTTTTCACTACCGTGTAGAGCCAGGGTTTGAAACTTTTAACTTTGTATTGCGCTGCATCGGTCCAGATTTTTACAAACACGAGCTGCACAATATCCTTAGCGTCTTCGTGAGGCAGATATTTTAAACCCACGCCCATTGCCAGGTGAGCGTAGCGTTTATAGAGCATGTTCATAGCTTCCTGATCTTTGCGCTGTGCGATCCGGTAGAACAGCTCTTCATCCAAAAGGTTTCTGTAAGAAGTGTTAGACAAAGTTTTTTTGTTTTGTTGGTTTGGGGGTAAAAATAGTAATTTTTGCGCGATAATATTTTATGCAAGCCTTTAATTTACGCGCCCTGTCAAAACAAAAGGTTAAAAAATAAGCCCGGTCATTAACCGGGCCTGATCCAATCTAAATCTATATATTATTTTGATACTGAAAGTGTACCGCCGGTACCGGATTCAAAGGTGTGCGTTATTCCTGATTTTAAGTTCATTGAGGTCCAGCTGCATTTCTGCTTTCCGGATCTCCTCATCGCTGAAGAACTTTTCTTTACGCAACCGGAACAATTCTTTACGCTGGCATGCGTAGATATCCAGCAGCATTTTATGATAAGCGTTTACTTCCATGGCCTGGGACGCATCACATTCCATAGAAGCCAGCCTTTGGCTCACGCTGACAACTTCATTTTGCATATTGGTTTTGTAAATGCGCATGAGTTCGTTGCCCTGCATCTCGGCAATATACTTTTCGTCCAGTATATTTAATGCGACCTTATCCAGGCGGAGCTGAATACCGGCCAATTGCTCTTCTTCGGGTACAATATTATCGATCTCTTTTACCTTAAGCCATTTTATGATTAAAGGCAAGGTAAGTCCCTGGAAGACCAGGGTGACGAAAATGACGACAAAAGTGATGAATATGATGAGGTTGCGTTGGGGAAATGGAGCGATCTTATCATCCATCAGAACCGGTATGGATAAAGCCGTGGCGAGGGAAACGACCCCCCTCATACCTGCCCAGCTAATGATCAGCGGGCCTTTCCAGCCGGGGGAAGGGTCTTTTCTTACTTTGGCACTCAGCCAGCGCGGAACGTGCGCGGCAGGGTATACCCATAGGAAGCGTAAAGCGATAATGATCCCGCTGACGATAAGACCATATTTGATCCCGTCTGTCACAGAGTATTCGCCCAGGCCGGCGATGATCTCCGGAAGGGCTAAGCCGATCAGTACAAATACCAGGGCATTCATCACGAAGATCAAAGTTGTCCACACGCCCAGCATGTTGATGCGGGTGCTTCCCGTTCGGAAGACCTCGTGGGAGCGGTAGGACATAAACAAGCCGCCACTAACTACCGCCATCACACCGGAATAGTGAAACTGCTCTGCCGCAAGGTACAATAAATAAGGCGTCATTACTGTAAGTGCCGCATCTATTGCGGGCGTTGTGGGTAAAAAGCGATGGATGGCATACATGATATGTGCGCCGGCAAGGCCTACAACAATACCCATGCCTGCAACAAGGAAAAACTGCCCCGTAGCCTGCTGCATAGAGAAAGTACCGGTGAGCACGGCAAGCAATGCAAACTTGAAGACAATAAGAGAGGAGGCATCATTAACCAGGCTTTCTCCTTCCAGTATGGTCAGTATTCTTTTAGGAACGCTCATGCCTTTCAGCACAGTGGCAGCGGCAACAGCATCAGGGGGAGAAACGATACCGCCCAGGAGGAAACCAAGCGCCAGCGTAAAGCCGGGTATGATGGAGGTAGTGGCATAGGCCACAATCATCGATGTAAAGAATACGAGACCGAAGGCTAATAAAGCGATGGGGCGTTTCCATTTCCAGAAATCATTCCATGAAGTATACCAGGCCGCTTCGTACAGCAGCGGAGGCAGGAATATAAGAAATATGAGGTCCGGTTCGAGGTGTAGCAAGGGAACGCCAGGTATAAAACTGATACCCAGTCCTGCGATAACCAGGAAAACCGGGTAGGCGACTTTTATTTTTTTAGCCAGTAATACGAGCAGCATGACGGCAAATAGCAGCCCCAGGATAAGTAATACGGTATGATGCATGGTCTTTGAAATTGATCTTTGTCTACAGGAGTTTTTTGGGTTTTTGAATCAAAAAAATAAAATTATAGGAATTTCATTAAAGGCAAAATTTTCTTTAACCGGCCAGCCTTTTTATGTGGTTTGTTGTATATAATTACCGTACAAATACAAGTTGAAAAATCGCGATATTTGTAGCTATTGCAGCAGTAACCGGTGATCTTTGCCATTACGCTTCGTTAACCCATATTTTTAATTGTGTTAAGGCGGACCGTGCCGGACCTTATAAACGGCGGGTTAAGCTTCTCCCGTTTGATTATGGTTATATATGATAATTATCGCTAAAAAAATTTTTTTAAATTATAGAAAATTCATTATTTTAGTTTTATAAAATCATAGCGTTATCCGAAAAGCTTATAGAGTAGGAATCATCTAAACTCAGAAAAAAATGAAAAATCAGACCAATCAATCAGACATTTCAACACTTGCAAACAAAGCCAATCAAACCAATTTCAGAGAAGAAGACATCCCGGGATTCGATCCTTTATGTCCGGAGTGCCGTTCCGGTTTTACGGGCATCCCGCCTACCTGCCCAACTTGCAGGTCAGGATTTACCGGTGGAAAAATTGCTGACTATGTAGGCGTATTCTCCGAAAAAATTTAAGCCATTATTTAACTACTTGAGAGATAGGTATAACACGCATTTAAGCAATGTGTTATATCTATTTTTCTTTTTAAACCAATAATTTATGAACGATTTTGTAGGGGTTGGGATATTGTACAACCGGACACTGGATTCTTTACTGGAGACGGTACCCGGGGTTGCAGATTACCTGGAGATTATACCCGATACCTGGTTTTCGGATAAAGGAGTAGGGGCCGAAGGCCGTTTTGATATGTTTCCTGCTTATGAAAAAAGAATTCTTGAACTGGGACAGCGCTGGCCGCTCGTCGCGCATCACGTAGGTTTTTCACTGGGAACTGCGGGTTATTTTGACGCGGCCTATTTAGATAATGTGGTCCGCTTGCAGGAGCAGTTTGGCTTTTTGTGGAACAGTGACCATCTTTCGTATAGCAAAGTACATGATGAAGAAGTTACGGAGTACAGTACCTGCCTGGCGCTACCACTGACCTTTGACGAGGAAGTTATGGAAATGCTGACCGACAAGATAGCGCAGATAAAAGCGAAAGTGGCAACGGATTTTTTGATGGAGAATAACGTTTATTTTGTGAAATTTAACCAGGAGCAATACGAGGAAGGCGCATTCCTGGCGGAATTATGTACGCGTAGTGGCTGCGGTTTGTTATTAGACTTGCATAATGTGCATGCCAATGCAACTAATTTTAATTTTGACCGGAAACAATTTATCGACAGCCTGGATTTGAGCCATGTAGTAGAAATACATATTGCAGGAGGAAATGTGGTAGGAGAAATGTACCTGGATTCCCATTCCGGTAAGTGTAATGAAGAAGTTTGGGAGCTGCTGGATTATGTTGTTCCCCGGTGCCCTAACCTTAGGGGCGTTACTTTCGAGTTTCATGAATCTTATTTCAATACTATGGGTAATGAAGGTATCGCAGCAGAACTGGAACGGGCCCGCGCCATTTGTCTGAAATCAAAAACCAGCGTATGTCCCTGATACAATTTCAACAGGCTTTTGCCGACCTGGTGGCTGACGGCGATCTCTGCAGGGCGATCAAACAAAACCCTGCATTACTGGATGAAAAATACCTGCTGACCCGCCTTGAAAAAGACAGGATTATTCATTTATTACAGCAAAGCCGGGGAATAGGTACCAGTTGTATGCTTTACCAGATCAACCGGTTCACCCCTTTATTTGACCTGATGCCCTATACCTGCAATATCCTTGGGGAACGTACCCGGGAATATACCCGCCAGTTTTGGGCTTATTATCCCAAAAGTAATTTCCAGTTCCGGGATGAGGTAATGATTTTTAGTAAGTTTTTACTGGAGCAAGTTGCCGTTGGCAATATCGCACATATTCCTATTATGGAAAGCCTGGTGAACCTGGAAACAGCCGGCAATTGTATTCGTTTCGGGGTGACTGACGGTACGCCTTCGACTTCAGTTATTTTCCTGGAGTCTCTCGGAGCTGCCCATAGACTGTTATTCAGTCGCTTCGATGTGGTGCAGCTGCTGGCAGCCATGGACCAGTTGGGATTGGGAGTGCCGGTCGATTATGGGGCTATAGCAGAAGTCAATTGTTTTTACCTCGTCCATTTTACCGATAGGAGGTTCGCTGTGCGTCAATTGCCGGATGCTACTGCTGCGGCCATTATAGACGCGACAATGGACGAAGAAGTATTGGATGCTTTGCGGAACACTGTAATTTAAAAAAAGTTGCGTTTGCCGGGAGTGCAATGCTGAATAAAAGACAATTTTCTGAATTGAAAATTTTTTAGCAATTTTTAATAAAAAAACCCGTCCTTTTAACACCTTTTTGAAAACTATTGAGCCAAAAGATTCGTAACTTTATATAGCTGCCTGGCATGCCTTATAGTGTACGATTTGTTTGTTTGTGTGTTTAGTATATAAGGAACTGTCAGGAATATACCGGTGCTGCATTTTGCGGTGCCGGTTTTTTTTTATTTTCGCTGTTCTGGCCCGATTGTTGCATTTATTGCGCAATAGCCTGGCAATTCAGTGTAAGTCTGTGCAGATGTTTTGTTAGTGGTAGGGGTCGTGACCGGGCTTTCCAAAATAGTTTATATTCCTTTATAGCGCTTCACAACAGCGTGTGGGTAAGCAAATACACAGATATTTCCCGTGCAGGCGTGGATTTCCACGTTAAGGGGTTCAACCAATAAAATTATATTTTATGTTAACAGAACTTTTGAAATTCAAGATGGGCGACCGGGTACAATTCATAAACAGCCCTTATAAACTGCAGGATATGGCTGTGGTGAGAACCAATTATTCTTATTTAGGTGTGCCGGTGGTACAATGTAAGTGGTTTAATACGATTAAGAAGCGATGGGAATATGAGACATTCGAACAAGAGTTGTTAGAACATAATTATGATACAGATATGGTCGACTCGTTCGTTAATTAATACAAGGAGTTATTTTTACCTGCTTTATAGTCTTCCATACCTGGGAGACTTTTCTTTTAATATAATATTTCACCAGCACAAGTCAGCGCTGGAATGGAGGCAAATCTCTATAGTATCGGGATTGCTGTTTGGGGATGTGGAGCACTGGGGTATTTCCACACTATTTTATAGGATTGCTGGAAGACAATTACAAGGGAAATAACTAGTCCCGCCTGCCTATGCCGGGTAGCCGCGCTTATTACGGGGGTTAGTCTTGAAAGATCATGGGAAAAAGCCGGCAAGTGAACAGGTCTTATAATTTTTACCAACCGCTTTGGAAAGGGATTTTTTGCCTATAGTGGTTTCTGAGTTAGCTGGTCTTTTGACCGGTGACATCAGGGCACTGGCTTCGGTTTTGTTGATCATAACAACCAAGCTGGCGCATCGCGATAAAAAAAAAGGACTGATTTTTCAGTCCTTTTTTTCTTTCAGTAGCTCCGCAGGGAATCGAACCCCGACCAAAGGTACCGGAAACCTTCGTTCTATCCATTAAACTACAGAGCCCTCAACGGGAGTGCAAATCTAATACATTTAAATATTAAAACCAGCCTTTTTTCTTAAAATACAAAATCATTAATATAGAAGTTCCGAACATCAGGAAAATAGTCAGAAAAAAGCCCACCTGGTTGTGCATTAAAGGGATCCGGTCAAAATTCATCCCGAAAATACCGCCGATGACAGTAGCCGGTGCCAATAAGACCGTCACCATCGTCAGGATTTTCATCACTTCGTTCATACGGGTATTCACCTGGTTCATGTACAAGTCCTGCAGGTTGATCGTCATCTCTCGGTAGCCCTCATTATATTCTATCGCCAACTGTATGTGGTCGAAGACATCCTTAAAAAAGCGAGCATTTCGGTTATCCATTAAAGGCGAATTGGCCTGCCATAAGGAATAAACCACGTCTTTCACGGGAGTCATGGCGCGGCGCATCACCATGATCTCGTTGCGCAGGGCCGATATCTCCAGTAGGATGCTGTTTTGGGTAGAAACGGCCATCGCTTTGTGTTCCAGTACTTCCAGCCTTGTAGCCAATGATTCCAATACTTCGAAATAATCATCCACCACGGCATCTACCAGTTGGTAATACAGGTAATCCGCGCTCTTTTTACGCACTGCGTCCAGCCTGTTCTTTAATTTTTTACGGATCTCCCCGAAAGGATCCTTTTTATGCTCGGCCTGGAAAGAAATCACGTAGTTCCTACCCAGTAAAATGCTTAATTGCTCTTTCTCTACCAATTGCAGCTCTTCATTATAAGTAAGCATAGGGAGCAGGCTGAAGAAGTGTTCATCGATTTCGTCCGTCTTGGAACGCTGACCTACGCTGACGATGTCGTTCACCAGAAGGTTGTGCACATTAAAATGGCTGCAAAGGCGGCGCACGTCCTTCCTGCGTATACCGTCTACGTTGATCCAGATGACCTTATCCAGGTTCTGGTAGTCAATAAAACAGTCCTTGACACTCTTGGTTTTGAAGATCTCGGCCGAGGTCTCGTCAAAAGTGTACACGGTATAATAGACATTCTTGCGCTCCGCCTCAGGGTCCTGCTCAATCTCTGTAGCCTGGTCTGGATCGTATACCTCCACGGCCCTGTAATGATTCGGCACCAGGAAATTCGGCACTTTGTATTTTTCTAAAAGATTTGAAAATTTCACGCTGTAATTTAATTCAGATTGGCAAAATACACTAATTTACGTTATTAATTTTTCAAGACTAAAAACTTAATTTTATGGCCGGGAAAGAGCCGTTTATTGCACAAATGCAAGCTGGCTATACCTTTAAAGGAGCTTCTTTTTTTATAGGCAGCGGTATGCTGGCTGGCGAGGTAATCCCTGAAG
>CAXYKQ010000372.1:0-5149 GCA_964277835.1 uncultured Edaphocola sp.
AAAAAAAATAAATATGACCTGAAATTCTCTTGAAAATGTTCATCCCTCCTTATTTGCGTGCGATCAGTAATAAAGCTCACAAAGGTAAAGCAGATGCCGGGAATATCCGAATTAAAAACTGCGCTAAAAATTGCGCAGCTGGTGTATCTTTTTTTACCTTTGCTGCATAAAATTAAGTATTCATTTTCATGTCTCTATCTTTTGATAATACCCAGGTTGCTTTTCAGTATAAAAGTAATAAACAGTTGAAACAAGCGAATTTCCTGTTTTCCTCTATGTCTTCTTCGATGCTTACGAGCCTGGGCATTAGCTTTACCAGTATGGCCCTGAGATTGAAACTGCCGGTTGAGGGGATCATTAAAAGGACGATTTTTGAACAATTTTGCGGCGGAGAAACCTTAACGGAAGTGGCTAAAACTGCTGCAATGCTGGCTAAATACAACGTGGATGTGTGCCTGGACTACGGTGTAGAAGGGAAAAGTGAAGAGGCGGATTTTGATGCGGCGGTGCCCGAATTTATAAAGGCGATACAATACGCAGCTTCGCAGAAAAATATCCCGTTCATCCCGATTAAGCTGACTGGTTTTGCCCGTTTCGGGTTGCTGGAAAAGCTTCATTCCGGGGAAGTTCTGTCCGGGGCGGAGCAGAAAGAATATGACCGGGTAAAAGACCGTATAGACGCGATCTGTAGTGTGGCCAACGATTCCAAGCTGATGATACTGATTGATGCCGAGGAGACCTGGGTACAGCAGCCGATCGATGACCTGGCGGATGAAATGATGGAGCGGTATAATAAAGGTAAAGTTGTTGTGTTCAATACCTTCCAGATGTATTGTCATTCTAAATTGGCATTCCTAAAGCAATCTTATGAAAAGGCGCGATCGCGCGGATATATTTTAGGCGCTAAGCTTGTACGTGGCGCTTATATGGAGAAAGAAAGGGCACGTGCTGCCACTATGGGTTATCCCAGCCCGATACAACCCGATAAAAAAACCTGTGATGATGATTATAACGAGGCGGTTGCCTTCTGTTTGAACCACCATGAAGTGATCACCACATTTATCGGCACTCATAATGAGGATAGTTGCTATATCGCGGCTAATTTAATGAAAGAACAGGGACTTGCAAATAACATTGAAAAAGTGTACTTTGCCCAGCTTTATGGTATGAGCGATAATATGACCTTCAACCTGGCCAATGAAGGGTACCACGCTTCCAAGTACCTCCCTTATGGCCCGGTAAAAGATGTGATTCCTTACCTGATGCGCAGGGCGAGGGAAAATACTTCAGTTAAAGGTCAAACCGGAAGGGAGTTATCCTTAATAAAGAAAGAGCTTAAAAGAAGAAAATTATAGCCCGTTTTGTTTAGAATCTTTTTTACCTCGTTATGCTTTTTATTGGCTATTTCCCATAGCCAGGCACAGTCCAGTGAAAGTGCAGCAGACCGGAAATACCGGCGGGCTACACAGTTATATCAGAAAGGACAGGTGAAGAGAGCAGACGGGATTTTTAAAGAGATGATCAGCTCGTCCCCGAGAGATGCCCGTATTTACAGTAATATAGGCAAATACTACTACGATAACAACCGGTTCCAGGACGCGGCCTACTATTTTGAAATGGGCAGTAAGTCGGTAATAAACGGCAGGCATATTTTCGCCTTACCGCTCGCAAAAGCTTATTACCGTGCCGGTGCACAGGAGCGTGCTGCTGCTGCCTTGCGGGAATTCAGGAAAGGCCCGGCTACTCCCTCTTTTTTAATAGAGGAAGTGCAGCAATTACAAAAATCTATCGAATTTTCAAGGCTGGTTACTTACCATACGCATAACGTAAGTGTAGAGAACCTCGGAATGGCCATCAATTCAGCCTATGACGATTATGCGCCCTCTTTTTCCCCGCTGAACCGGGACCTGGTATTTACCCGTAAAATAAATGGAATAGATGAGAACTTCTTCTCATCTCAATTAGATACCTGTGGCTTCTGGTCTGTAGCGGAGGATATGGGCTTCCCGCTTAATTCTGCCAGTCCGGAAAGCTTTCAAAACCGGGCCTATAATGAAAGGTATATGATTTACCAGAAGTGTGACAACCGCAGTGTGAACGGTTGGGAGCGGGGTGGCTGTGACCTTTACTTATCTTATGCCACCAGGAATGGCTGGTCCGAACCACGCCCTTTTGGTTATACGATTAATACGGTTGCCTTTGAAGGTATGCCCAGTCTGAGCGCTGATGAAAGCGCTTTATACTTTGTGAGCGACCGCCCCGGCGGCTACGGCGGCAAAGATATTTGGGTCAGCTACTTTGTAAATGGCAGGTGGCAGGTGCCTCAAAACCTCGGTCCTAACATCAATACAGAAAAGGATGAGATCGCGCCCTCGATCGCTGCGGACGGAAAGACGCTGTTTTTTTCTTCCAACGGCCGCCCGGGGATGGGTGGACTTGATATTTTCTTCAGCAAGTTACTCGCCGACAGTAGCTGGACCATGGCGGCCAACCTGGGCAGCCCGGTTAATTCCTGTTTCGACGAGATCGCAGGTTCTGTGAGCCTTAATGGCCGGGAATTATATTATGCTTCCGATCAACCGGGGGGCTACGGAGGAATGGATATTTATAAAGCGGAATTGCCCAAACCTTTCCAGCCCGCCCCGATGAGTATTGTTTATGGACGATTGTTTGATTTCGAAACGAAAAGCGTCGTGACTAACGCCTCCATCCAGATCGATGCACTTACTTTAGAAGGAAGAGATACGCACCTGTGGAGCAACAAAGGGGACGGCAGTTTTTATATAGCGATGCCGCGGAACACCAAATACCTGGTAAATATTGAGCATACTTATTATCAACCCTTCAGCGATACCCTGCTGGTCGGGGCCAGAGAGATAGATTCTATATTGTATCCCTTATATGTCAATGGTTATGAGCCGGTGCACCAGGAAGCGATAGCGGCGACTTACTATTTCAGGGATTACAGCCGGGAGTCGGAAGACAGTATTTGCCTGGAACTGAATCAGGCCCTGCAGCCATTCTCGGGTAAAATGGTGGGCATTAAAATAAATTGCTATTACGATCCGGGTGATACGGTACATTTAAAGGCCTTTAGCCATTCTTTAATGCAATGCTTTTATAAAATGGGTATTGGTGAGGACTACGTTGAGTTTACTTATTCCACATCGACAGGATCGGGGGATGGTAATGCAGCGACGCCTCAATCGCCGGGTAAAGCCATCGTAAAAATCGAATACCTGAACCCGCAAAAGCAGGAATAAGTATTCGATCAGGAGAGCAGTATCGCCAGCGATGTTTTTTACAATCAGCTCAAAGAAGTATGTTTTTCCGGGAAAGCGTAGTCTTCGAGGTACTGGAAGTTGGGGCCTAAGGCGCCATTGTCACAAATAGTCGCTCGTTCCAATATAGCACTTTCCGGTTTCAGCAATTCTGGTAAGATGAACTCTAAAATATGTTCTCCGAATACTCTTGAAGCGTCCCTCGGTAATTCATTTGGCAAGTTGTCTACCGCCATAATATCGATAATATCGGGATCATTTTTAAAAGGCACATCCATTTCACCGGTTTGCTTATTGTAGCCGTAAACGGGGTCGGGGATGGAAGAAGCACCCAGGTTGACCGGCACGGAGCCATCTTTATCGCAGGTAACATCTGCAATCACAGACAGGTTGAAATCCGGGTTGTTAACCTCGTATTTTTCAAAAAGCCGCGGGATGTTCGTGTCCCAGTAAATACCGTTAATCAGGATATCGGCACTGCAATACGGCGTAAACAAACACTCATACAATTCGGGGTGAGCATGAAATTCCTCCCGGCTGTAATTTTGTGTCCTTTTATTAAGGTATAAGTGTTCATTTTTTAATTTTGTGAATACAGGAACATCATAAGTATTATTCAGAAATTCTTCAGGACTTACTTCCATAATGTTCATCGCGTTCATGATATGCACGATACCATGCGCCACACGGCCATCTCCGGTAACTACGATTTTAACCGGCGGAATCTCAATATTTTGATATTGGGCAACCATTTGCAGCATATCTTTACATTGATAAGCCGGTTTCAGGTCAAACTGGTGATATTTTTTGCCAAAAGTAAGCAAGGCATTATGCGCGCCTACCACCCCTGCAAAAAATCCGAAGCCAATAATACGCTTCCCGTTATCGTAAGTAAGCGCCTCATAATCAATCATCCTGATTTTCCGATCGATCAAAGCTTTCATCAGCTGTTGATTATAGCTCTGTTTCTTCTTAGTATGCGAGAAAAAAAAGTAAGTTTTGTTGGCGATCAGATCTTTAACCGGCACCTCTTTAATCCCCAGTAAAACATCGCAATCGCTCACGTCCTCATCCATATTGATACCCGCTTCGAGGTATTCACTATTGCTGTAACTGCGATTAGGCGAGGGTTGCACGACGAGCTCAACCTGATTGAAATTTTCACGCAAACTTAAGCACTGCTCGGGGGTTAGGGCCACACGAGTATCGGTAGGAATTTTTCCTTCTTTTATCAATCCAATCTTCATTATAGGAGCTACTTTAAGGCATCTGAAAACGAGCCTGAATCAAATGCAAACATTCTATTTACAAAGGTAAAAGAATTGCAAGAAATAGCATATAGGTAGTTTTGTCGATATGTGATTGATACTTAGATAAAATAACTAAAATTGGCAGTTAATCTAATTCCTTAAAGATTTTTATCCTGCTGCCTGTAATTTTTGTTGTAAAAAAACGAATGCTTTAAATATTAGTTGTGTCCCACTAAAATTTAAAGCATTTGCTTGCAGTATACGACAATATTGCCTGATTAAATGTATTTTCTAGAATGGTACATCGTCGTCCGGCATTTTAGGGAAACCTTTGGAAGGATTGAAATCGTCATCATCAAAATCTTTGAAATCGTTCATTTTCGAACCCAAAGTTTTGAACGGTGCATCTGCTCCGTCCTGTAGGTAGATGCCGCTATTGCCGCCGCCGCTGAAATTGTCAGCCGGATTAATGTTGCCAAAACTGCTGCCGCCAGAGAAGTTCCAGTTGTCTTCCGGTTCCAGCTCTACGAATTTCTGGATTTCCAGCTTTGCCTGGAGTTTTACGGTATCTAATCTACCATTCCGGTGCTTCGCGATGTGTATATGTGTTTCTCCTTT
>CAXYKQ010000373.1:0-2603 GCA_964277835.1 uncultured Edaphocola sp.
CGGAAATCCATAAAGCAATTTGCCATACCGGCGTTTTCACCGGCTTCTGGCGCTCACCGATCACCAGTTGGTCGGCAATATGGGGCACTTTTACCTGTACTTCATCAATGGGGGCCGGGCTCGGGAAATGTTTCAGCAGTGTGTTTCCGTCTATATTCTGAGCAACTGAGATCGGCTTAAAGGCTTCCGCAAAAGAAACCGCGGTAACGCTATCGGCTATTTTCAGGGCGGCAACCGGGATTTTCAGGCTGTCTTTCATAATGGTAGCCACGCTAAGGTCCAGTATTACCGGCTGCTCATGTAACTGGTCATAAGGTTTGTCTTTGAATACCATTTTCAAGGCCTTAATCGTAGCCATCTTTCTTAAAGTGTCTACTTCTGTCACTACACCATCGATGGCCAGCAAAGCATTACCGGGGTTTTCAGGCGGTGTGCCATCCGGCTTCGGCGCCTGCTGTGCCTCTTCATTGCCTACAGTGGTATCGAAGTCCAGCCAGCCGTATCCCGGGAAGTAGACCTGTACCCAGGCATGGGCCTGGTCAGCATAATACCAGTACCACCCTTTGTTGTTACCGGGATTGCGATCCTGTGTCAAAAAGCCCGCCACGATCCTGGAGGGAATCCCTAATGAGCGCAGCATGAACAAGGTGGCCCCGGCATAGTAGGCACAATAACCTTTCCGGTTCTCAAATAAAAAATAGTTTAACTTACTGGCACTGGGTATATCCGGTATGCCGGGATTATCCGAGTATTTAAATAAAGGTTTTCCCTCCTCATCTTTCGACAAGAAATAATCTCTCACCGCAATTACCTTATCCACGTTAGTCGTTTTTCCCGCAGTGACCTTTCTAGCCAGGTCGGCTATGTCGCGGAACCGGTCCATCTTAGGCAAACTGGTGTAGTACTGCATCAGTTTCGGCGACACCTTACTATAATCATTCGCGGCTCTCAGTTTTTCAAAACGCATTTCCTGGAATTGTTCCAGCATCGCATTACCACCGGGGTTGTAGACAAAGTAAGCCGAATTCAGCTCAGAAACCAGGCTTTTAGCCCGGTAGGCAGATTTAAACTCCTGCTTATTGTTCCTGTCTACCGCTATGGGCTGCAGGAAGAAAGAAGTCGTTGGCGCGACGAATTCATTAGGTGACAATAGGGTCTTATATATCTCTACATCGACCGTTTTCATGTAATTATTTTGCAGCGCATCTTTTAAAACGGCAGAATCGGATTGCGTGAAATACAGGCCGATTTTGGAGGGATTGGGTTGGAACAAGTCACTTTCCGGCAATAAAGTATCCTGCTCAAAAGTTTCGCTTGCCGGATCATATTTAGAATAATAAAACCCGGTTAAGTAAAGTGGGTTGGCCGTGCCATCCTCGAAAAAATTATCAATTTTAGCAACAAATAATAATTCATTCGTCCGGCCCAAATTACTCCTGAGCTTAGTATAGTCTTCCAGGCTAAAGGTACCGTCTTTATTCTTTTTCAGCATGGATTCTTTATTCGACTTCCCGCCACCACCGAACTCGTCCACTTTAGCTTTTATTTCGCCCGACAGGAACCAGGTCACGATAAGGATCATTGCCAGCGCAAACGCAGTAAACAATCCAAGGCGTTTCAACAGATGCCCCCAATAAGGCTGCGCCCTATCCCTATGCCGGGCCAATACCTGGACCGCGTAAAAGATATAGACGGTGTATAAAACGAGCGGTACGAATGCCTGTAACAGACCTCCTACCTCCAGGTTATTTTGTTTGGCGATCAGGTAAATACTGCTGATAAAAAAGATGCCGGAAACAACGATGGGGAAGCGTTGCTGTCTCAGGAAACCCCAGGATAAAAACCAGCCTAAGCTAAACAGGAAAGCAAATAAAAAGAACTGTTGCCCGTAAAAAAAGGCATCAAATTCCCCGTAAACTACATTATCAATCCCTTTGTACAGCAGGTAAAAACAAAAAACGAGCAAACCGAAGGTGGGCAAAAAACGGAAACGGAATGCATAAAAAACAGTAGCGGCGAGCATACCGGAACCGATATAAATACTCTGCAACAAATATTGGTTATGCATGATAACCGCATAATACTGGTTGGAGATCCAAAGTATAAAGAAGCATACCAGCCAGGTAGGCAGGATCAGGAAAATCGCCTTGGCCAGGTGTTCTTGTCTTTTATGTTTTTGTTCCGGGTTCAATCGTCTTTAATTCGGTTAAAAAATTATACTTATAGCCGGGCTTCAAATGCCGCAAGCACTTTTATCAACTCTTGTACCTGTCCGATCGAAATCGCGTTATAAAGGGATGCGCGGAAACCGCCCACACTTCTATGCCCGGCAATGCCGGTGATGTTGTTGGACTCAGCGAATTGCAATAATTCCTCCTCCAGCTCCGGCCGGGCAATGCTGAAGCAAACATTCATTTTGCTGCGGCTGTCTTTATCGGCGATGCCCTGGTAAAAATTGCTGCTATCGATAAACTCATAAAGCAATTGTGCTTTTTCATTGTTTTCCAGCTCGATCTGTGCCAGGCCTTTCGAAGCCAGGTAGCGCAGGTTCAACAGGGAAACATAGATCGGGAATACCGGCGCCGTATTCACCAGTGAATTTT
>CAXYKQ010000374.1:0-3059 GCA_964277835.1 uncultured Edaphocola sp.
ATGATGACCTTAGTCGTCCAGCCGGGCCAGGTGCTGGCTACAAATCCTTTTCATCTCAATATGGTGGTAGCCAACACCATTGCCACCTACTTTAAAAATATTTATCCTTATTGGAACGTTGCCATAAAGTGGCCCAATGACATATTTATTAATGCCAAAAAGACAGTAGGTATATTGATCGAAAACGTTTTTCGCGGCAGTCAATGGTCGCATGCCATTATCGGTATGGGCATCAATGTCAATCAAAGCCGGTTTCCCGCACACCTCAATAATGCGACCTCCCTGCATCTCGCTTCCGGCTTGAGTTTCGATCTTAAAGAAATCATTACCGATCTCAGGGCCGGCATTTTAAATGAACTGCAGGTAAGTAACGGAGAAAGTTTCGAAAAAGCAAGGTCGGCTTATAATGATAACCTGTTCGGCGCCGGTGATGTGAAGGCTTTCCGCTTAAGTAATGATGATGCAGCTTTTGAAGCTAAGGTGCTCGGGGTGGACCCGGAAGGCATGCTTTTGCTGCAGACTAAAGAAGGCTTGTTAAAATGTGCCTCCGGGAGTGTACAGTGGCTTTTATAATATGCGAAAAATATTGCCTTTGCCGTTCCTGTGATTAAAGGCAATATTTTTAATACTTTTGCAGTCGGATTATTTATGAAGCGATATTTAATATTAATAGGAATGACTTGTGTAGCCATAATGCTATTTTCAGGTTGTGGTGTTTATTCATTCACGGGGGCGAGCATTCCCGGTAAAACGCTGATGATCCAGACCCTGGAAAACACTTCTTCGAATGTGGTACCCACTTTAAGCGCCAGCCTGACCGAGAAAATCAGGAGCCGCATCCTTTCCCAGACAGGGCTTACCCCGGTACAGAATAACGCGGATTATGAAATAACGGGCAACATCACTTCTTATAATGTGACCGTTTCCGGTGTGGGCGATGCGCAAACCGCTCAAGCCTCGCAAAACAGGCTGACGATCACGGTGCAGGTGGAATTTAAAAATAAAATGGATGAAAAAGCCAGCTTCAAACAGTCTTTCAGCAGGTTTGATGATTTCCCCGCTAACCAGCCGATCACGGCTCACGAAGCACGGATGATGGAACGCATCGGTAATGAACTGGCGGATGATATCTTTAATAAAGCATTTGTAAACTGGTAAATATAAACATGTTGATAACAGGTACACACATTCATGAATGGTTGCAAGCCCCGGCAAGGCTGGCAAAAGAGAGTGAACAATCTCTGGAAGCGCTGCTTAATGAATACCCTTATTTTACCCCAGCCAATTTATTATTACATTTTGCCCGGGAAGGCGGCAACAGGGACATAGTGTTCGAAGAGCTATATGCTTATAACCCCGTTGTTTTTCACTATTGGAATGAAAATTTGCAATGGGAATTAGTAAATACCTCTATGTCCGCGGCCAGGAAAAGCTGGGAAGACCTGAATGAAGTTTTCCTGGAGCATGAAAAAGAACAAGGTACTAAGGACTATTTTCAGACTATGGGTATTGAAGTGACGGACGAATGGCCTGCGCTTGAAGACACCATTAATGACGATGGCGGAGAGCAATCTTTGCTGGTCGTCATGAGTTTTGCGGAATGGCTGCAGTTCATACAAAGAAAAACCAGGGCAGAGCAGGAAGAGGAGGAAGAGAAACGGGCCCTTAAAGCTCAGTGGCAGAAACAAAAAATGACGGAAGCCATTGAAGAGGAAAACGATGAGATACCGGCACAGGTGTTTGAAATGGCGGTCAATTCTATCTCCCGCGAAGACGGTATCGTGAGTGAGTCTATGGCGGTCGTTTATGAAAAACAGGGAAAGTTCCGGGAAGCAATTAATATATATAGAAAATTAAGTTTGAATAATCCGGAGAAAAGTATTTATTTTGCTGACAAAATAGAAAATTTACAAAAAGAAATATAACAGAAAATGATAACGACCCTATTGATTGTTTTAGCAATAATTGCTTGTGTGGTATTGGCCTTCTTTGTCCTGGTTCAAAAACCCAAAGGCGGTGGTCTATCCGGCTCTTTTGGAAGCGTAGGCAACCAGGTGATGGGGGTTCAGAAGTCTGGTGATGTGATGGAGAAAGGTACCTGGTATACAATGGCAGTGATCGCGATCCTGGTAATAGGTTCTACCTTTACTTTAGGAGTTAATGCCAGCAGAAAAGCGGCACAGCAGGAAGCTGCGGCCCAACAGCAACAGGCACAACAACAGCAACAACAGCAAGCACCTGCTCAATAAGCGATAAACAACGAAATTCCTGATCGGCAGTCTTCTAAAGGCTGTCGATTTTTATTGTAATTTGCCGCTGCGTAAATTTGCAAATGAGCGAAAAAAACATACCTTTGCCTGTCGCATTTATGATCAAAATTTTACTTAAAAAATAAAAAATAATATGAATTTCCAATTAACAGAAGAGCAGTTAATGATCCAGAAAGCAGCTCGCGATTTTGCTCAAACCGAGTTATTACCAGGTGTAATCGAAAGAGATGACCAACAAAAATTCCCGGCTGAACAAATTAAGAAATTAGGTGAGCTTGGTTTTATGGGAATGATGGTAGATCCTAAATACGGTGGCGCCGGTATGGATACTGTTTCTTATGTATTGGCAATGGAAGAGATCTCTAAAGTAGATGCATCTGCTTCTGTATGTATGAGTGTCAATAACTCGCTGGTATGCTGGGGTATAGAAACATTTGCCAGTGAAGAGCAAAAACAAAAATACCTGGTTCCTCTGGCGAGCGGACAGGCGATCGGGGCTTTCCTGCTGAGTGAGCCGGAAGCGGGTTCCGATGCGACCTCTCAGCGTACCACTGCCTTTGAAGATGGAGATGATTATATCCTGAACGGGGTTAAAAACTGGATCACTAATGGTAATTCAGCCGATTATTACATCGTAATTGCACAAACTGATGTTGAAAAAGGCCACAAAGGGATTAACGCGTTTATCGTAGAAAAGGCCTGGGCCGGTGTCTCTGTGGGTGCCAAAGAAAATAAAATGGGTATTCGCGGTTCTGACACGCACACCATCATGTTCCAGGACGTAAGAGT
>CAXYKQ010000375.1:0-6843 GCA_964277835.1 uncultured Edaphocola sp.
GCTTTGGAGGCATATTCTCAAAAATATGCGCCACAGCTGCAAGCCGCTGTTTGGGATGCTGCTGCTGTAGCCGGTTTTTCCTCTTATTTTGTGCCGGAAACAGAAGGATTTATCACCGATGACCATGTGTTTATTAATGGCATCGCCCGTATTCCCTGCATTGATATTATCGATCTTCCCAAAAATTCAAGTACCGGTTTTGTTGATTATTGGCATACCACGGAAGATGATATGCGTCATATTGATGCGGCAACCTTAAAGGCTGTGGGACAAACCCTGCTGCAATATATTTATTCCCTTTAGCCGCCTTATTTTACAGCAGTAATAAACGCTTATTGCCCCATTTGTTTTAACTTTAAACGCAGTTTCAATACCGTATACTTAAAGTATGACGCTTAGTTTTGTTTTCAAACGTATTATTTACTCCCTTTCTGTATTGTGGGGCGTAGTCACGCTGGTCTTTATATTGTTTAATGCTTTGCCGGGAGATCCCGCACGCCTGACGATGGGGCAGAGGTCTGATGTGGCCTCGCTGGAAAATGTGCGGAAGGAACTGAACCTGGATAAGCCTTTGCTGACCCGCTATGCTTATTACCTTAATGATCTTTTGCCGCTAACGGTGCATGCTTCGGATAAAAGAAGCCAGGAAAAATATCAATTCAACTCATTGGTATCGCTAGGCAATCGTTATGACCTGGTCGCTAAAAAGCCCTACTTCGGGCGTTCTTATCAAAGTAAAAGACTGGTCTGGGATATCTTGTCCGACTCGCTTCCCGGCACTTTCGTACTGGCAACAGCGGCTATGGTCATCGCTACTGTATTTGGTATTTTGTTAGGGATACTGGCTGCTTTAAAGCAGGACACATTCTGGGATTTCACTGCGATATTTTCAAGTGTTATAGGGATTTCGGCGCCCAGTTTCTTCGCCGGGCTTATTATTGCTTATGTCTTTGGCTACCTGTTATCGGATATTACGGGTTTGCAAATGGTGGGCAGCCTCTGGGAGTATGATCCTTTTGGCGGCAGGCGCCTGGCTGTAGGGCACCTGGTGCTCCCTGCCATTACTCTGGGGATCCGTCCCCTGGCAATTATCGCACAGCTTACGCGCAGTGCCCTCCTGGATGTGCTTTCGCAGGATTATATCCGTACCGCTTATGCTAAGGGTTTAAGTAAAAGCAGGGTAGTGTTCCGGCACGCCTTGCCTAATGCGCTTAACCCGGTTGTCACCGCTATTTCGGGTTGGTTTGCGGAGCTGTTGGCCGGCTCTTTCTTTGTAGAGTTTATTTTTAGCTGGAAAGGCCTGGGAAAATTAACCGTCGATGCATTGGACAAATTCGACTTTCCGGTGGTCATGGGTGCCGTCCTGACCTCAGCCACTATTTTTGTCCTTATCAGTACCCTGACAGATTTGCTGTATACCCGGCTTGATCCAAGAGTCAAGCTGAACTAAACAGCGAAAATCAATATTTTTTGCGGAAAAAATTCCTATTTAGATCGGAAAAAATACTATCTTTGTAATAAAGATGATGTTATGAAAAGTGCAGCCCCCGATAAAGGATATAATAAAATCATGAAAGAGCTACCGACGGTCAACGAGCCGGGCAGTGTATACTTCTATCTCTCCAAAAATAAAGTGGACAACACTTACATCGAATTAATGGATGAGTTAGTGACCCTTAATGACACGATCATTTCCAATTGGCTGAATATCACCCCCCGCACCCTCAGGAACTATCGCTCTAAAGAAGCCGGGTTAAAAGATAATACTAAAGAACATATTATCTCGATCTTATCTTTGTTCAAACACGGCATCAGCGTTTTTGGCGCTACTACCGCATTCGAGCAGTGGTTATCCACGCCCAATTATCTCCTGGATGAAAAAGCTCCCATGGATTTCCTGGACACCATTTCAGGCATCCGTTTGATCGATAACCGCCTTACGGCCATGGAATACGGTGAAAATGTTTAGCGCCTATGCTTTTATATAACATCCGGAAAGCGCAGTATGCTCATGCGCTGGTGGCATCCGGCGCTGCCAACCGTTGGAACCGAACGGACGAATTTGTAATCTACGCGGGGAGTTCCGCTTCTCTGGCTACCCTGGAGCTGGTGGTGCACCGGTCAGGTATAAGGGTCGACCAGACTTACAAATTGCTGGTTATAGAGGCTAAAGCCGGTCCTAAAGATATTACGACTATTGACCTGGACCAATTGCCGGCTAACTGGAAATCAATACAAAGTTACCCGGAATTGCAGGCCTTAGGTTCTGAGTGGTATCGATTACAAAAAACACTGTTGCTTAAAGTGCCCTCGGCCGTATTGCCTCGGGAATCTAATTATATTATCAATACCCGGCACCCCGATTTTGCTTCAAAAATCAAGATTAAAGAAACAGAACTGTTTGTTTGGGACAGTCGTCTATTATAGTCATTAAATTTCGCCACACATTGACATCTTTTAAGCGTATACTAATTGTCGGGACTGGCCCTGCAGCCCTTATGGCCGGCACTGTCCTGGCAAGGGCAGGCCATAAGGTGACTTTTTATGAGCAGAAAAAGGCCGCGGGGAGAAAATTCCTGGTAGCGGGGCATGGTGGTTTCAACTTGTCGAACAGCATCGATCAGGGTGCTTTTCTAAATATGTACGACCGCGAGGAGATCCGGAAAATGGTGCAGAATTTTGGCGTGGATGACCTGGTGGATTTTCTGTCCGGCATTGGTATTCCTACTTATATAGGATCTTCCGGGAAAATATTCCCGGAACCTTCTATTAAGCCCATTGATGTGTTGAACGCCTGGCTGGATCATCTTAAACAACTGGGAGCTACCTTTTATTTCGACAGCCGTATGATTGATTTTGATGCCCACAGGATCCGGGTATTGTCGGGTCAACATGTGGCAACGGTTCCGTATGACAAGCTGGTGCTGGCATTGGGCGGAGCTTCCTGGTCTAAAACAGGTGCCACGGGGGCCTGGGCGGCGTTATTCAGGGAGAAAGGGCTCGGTATTATCCCATTTGCTGCAAGTAATGCTGGTTTTGAAATTGACTTGCCGGAGGCTGTTATTTTATTCCAGGGGCAACCGGTCAAGCATGTAAGGTGTCGTTTAGGAGATTTCGAGAAGTATGGTGAAATCGTACTTACCAGATATGGTTTTGAAGGCGCGCCCATCTTTTACCTGAACGGCGCCTTTCGAAAGGGGGCTGATCAATTGTTGGTAGACGCCAAACCCGGTTTCGGGACAGACAAAATTATCGCTGTATTAAAACAGGCTAAAAATCCCACGGAAGGCTTAAAACAATTAAAAATAGCGAAACCGATAATCGCTTATATCAAACATATATTGAAGAAAGAGGATTTCCTGGATGTCGCTGTCCTGGGTCATTTCGTTAAGGAAATTTCTTTCCGGGTTAAAGCTTTGAGGCCTATTGAAGAGGCGATTTCAACCGTAGGAGGACTGTCTTTTGAGGAAGTAAACGATGACTTATCCTTGAAAAAATATCCCGATATCTATTGTTGCGGGGAGATGCTGGACTGGGACGCGCCTACAGGAGGTTACCTGTTGCAGGCTTGTTTTGCCAGTGGAGTATGGGTCGGGGAAAGCATCAAGCATACATAGGTGCCAGATGTTGACAAGCTCAACGTGGCACCCTGCACGGTCATTTATTTAGTTTTTATTAAACCAGTCAAAAGTCTGTAAGTGATCGATATAATAGATCGGCCCGCTTATACTTGCCTGGCCCTCTTCATTAATATTAACCGGGCTTTTGCCGAAGCGATCCAGGAATGCTTCATTCATCGCGATTAGATAAAGCGTTTGCGCCTGCACGCCTACGACACGTTTCTCTGTATTATACGCATCTATAAGGGTGTGGTTATCGTAACTATTCAAACGCGTGTAGAAAGTATTGATCCGGTCTATGTCTTCAGGGCGGTTGATTTTTGTCTGTATCATGACCTTTATGTTGTATCTGTTATAATAAGATTCGAATTTGAGTCGACAAAGGTAAAGATTAAAGCAAATGCGGAAAGGGTTATTTCTTAAATTTTAAAAAATGTTTCTGTAAAAACACAGCTCCGTTAGATTTGCTTAACGAAGCTGTGTACTGATGGTCGCGATTATTTTAGTGTGCTTCCAGCCAGTTGTTGCCGAAGCCGGCTTCTGCAATTACCGGTACATGATTCGGTAATGGCAATGCATGGCTCATCAGGTCAATAATCAATGCTTTTAGGGCGTCCTGTTCTTCTTTGTATACATCAAAGATCAGCTCATCGTGTACCTGCAGGATCATGCGGGATTTGAAATTTTGCTCCTTCATAGCCCGGTCAATATTGATCATCGCCAGTTTGATCATATCTGCTGCAGAACCTTGTATGGGTGCATTAATGGCCGCACGTTCGGCATAGCCCCGGACTACCGCGTTGGCCGAATGAATATCTTTCAACCATATTTTACGGCCCAATATGGTTTCTGCAAAGCCATTATGCTGTGCCATCTTTACCCGTTCCGCCATATAATCGGTGATGCCTGCAAATTCGGTTTTATAGCTGTCGATGATCTCTTTCGCTTCTGATCTGCTGATGCCCAGATTCCCGGCAAGGCCGAAGGCGCCCTGACCGTAGATGATGCCAAAGTTCACACTTTTGGCTTTGTAGCGCTGATCTTTGGTGACCTCCTCCAGTGCAACGCCATATACTTTAGCGGCGGTAGCAGTATGGATATCATGCCCGTTCTGGAAGGCCTCACACATATTTTTATCTCCGCTGATGGCCGCTACGATCCGCAGTTCGATCTGCGAGTAATCGGCGCTCAGCAGTACGTGGTTTTCATCGCGCGGAATAAAGGCCTTACGGATCTCACGGCCCCTGTCGGAACGTACAGGTATGTTCTGCAGGTTAGGGTTATTACTGGCCAGCCTGCCGGTGATCGCTGTCGTCTGACTGTAAGAGGTATGTACGCGGCCGGTTTTAGGATTTACCATGTTGGGCAAGGCATCCAGGTAGGTGTTCCGGAGTTTGGTGAGTTCCCGGAACCCTAAAATATCATCCGCAATTTTATGTTCTGCGGCGAGCTTGGCCAATACTTCTTCACCGGTAGCATACTGCCCGGTTTTAGTTTTCTTGGCTTTAGGATCCAGTTTTAATTTTTCAAAAAGTACTTCTCCTAATTGCTTGGGAGAGGCCAGGTTAAACCGTACGCCGGCTGCTTCATAAACATTTTCTTCAAACACCTTCGCCTCTGCTTCCAATACTTTTGAATAATCATTCAGGAAGTTTTCATCGATACGCACGCCTTCAAATTCCATATTAGCTAATACTTTCACCAGTAGATTGTCGGCTTTGTGAAACACGTTTGCTACAGCTTTTTCTTGCAGCATCGGTTCAAACTTGTGCTTCAGTTGAAGCGTTATGTCAGCATCTTCTGCGGCGTATTCGGCTACTTCATTGAGCGGCGCTTCGCGCATGGTGATCTGTCCTTTACCTTTTTTACCGATCAGTGTCGTGATGGAAATAGGATCGTAGTTCAGGTATTGTTGCGCCAGCAGGTCCATATTGCGCCGGCCTTCCGGCTCAACCACATAGTGTGCGACCATGGTGTCGAATACCGGTCCGATGAGTTGCTGGTTGTACCATTTCAGTATGATGATATCGTATTTAATATTCTGCCCGATCCAGGTGATCTCCGGGTTTTCAAACAGCGGAGCAAAAGCATGAACCAGCTTGTAAGCTGCTTCTTTATGTTCCGGAACCGGTACGTAGTAGGCTTTTCTTTTTTCAACACTAAAGCTCATGCCTACCAATTCCGCCTCGTTGGGGTCGATCCCGGTAGTCTCGGTATCAAAACAGATTTCTTTGTATTGGGAGAGGTCTTCGAGTAATTGTGCAATTTCCTCGAGTGCGGACACGATTTTGTAATCATGCGGTGTTGTCGCGGCGGTCTGGTACTCGGGGAATTCCAGGGTGGCTGCAATGCCGGTGTTTTCTTTTTTACCGGTAGCTACATCATTGCCAAACAGGTCTTTCTGTACGTTTTCATTATTGTTCACTTTAAAGTTTTCGCCTAAAAGTCTCCTGCCAATCGTGCGGAATTCCAATTCATTAAAAATCTCTCCCAGTTTGGCTTCGTCAATAGGACTCAATTCAAAATCACCTTCATGAAATTGCACGCCGGGTACATCTGTAATGATAGTGGCCAATTTTTTAGAAAGAATGGCACTTTCCCGGCCTGCCCTGATCTTTTCGCCGAGGGATCCCTTGATCTGGTCGGCATGTGCCAGTACGTTTTCCAAGGTATCATATTCTTTAAGCAGTTTGGCGGCTGTTTTCTCGCCTACGCCGGCAATGCCGGGGATATTGTCTACCGCGTCTCCCATCAGTCCTAAAATGTCGATCACTTGTTCACAGCGTTTGATGTCCCATTTGGCACATACCTTTTCACCGTCCATGATCTCTTCTTTATTGCAATAAGCCGGTGGTTTGAAGATAAACACATTCTCTTTACAGACCAGTTGCCCGTAGTCTTTGTCCGGCGTTACCATGTACACCTCGAAACCTTCTGCGGCCGCCTGCCACGCGAGGGTGCCGATTACGTCGTCGGCCTCATAGCCATGACTTTCAATAATAGGGATGTTAAAGCCTTCGATTATTTTTTTGATATCCGGGATGGCTGCCATCAGGTCCTCCGGAGCTTCCTGGCGGTTTGCTTTATAAGCCGCGAAATCTGCGTGTCGCCCGGTATCTCCCGGTGTATCAAAGCAGACCGCGATGTGAGTAGGTTTATGTTTATTGATTAGGTCAAGCAGGGTGTTGGTGAACCCGAATTGCGCATTGGTATTTTTTCCGGT
>CAXYKQ010000376.1:0-3088 GCA_964277835.1 uncultured Edaphocola sp.
TATTTTATTTTTCATAAATTCGACATAACATCTTATTTACCCTTAAAAACCATTATCAATCATGAACAGATTTACCCTTAAGCTAAGGACTTGCCTGAAAAGTGCTTTATCCGGCCTGCCTATACTGGCGCTGTGCTTATTGACAACGAGAAGCAGCCATGCACAGACGGCGGCCTCCTATGTATTTACCCCGGTGCAAGGCACCTATACCGAACTCACCGGCGGTACCAGTGTCGCCGCGATCCAGGTGGACCAGGCATTAAGCCAGGTACCTATCGGGTTTAATTTTTCTTATTGCGGAACTAGCTACTCGCAGGCGCTTGCGTCTTCTAACGGCTGGTTATCGTTTACTTTGAACAGCACCAACTCCTGCAGTTCTAATGAATACACTTATCTGACCAGCGTGGTAAAGCCCGGCCTGATGCCATTATGGGACGATCATAGCGGCGCCGGCGGTTCCGCCAGTTATAAAACAGAAGGTACGGCTCCTAACCGGGTGTTTACCATGGAATGGAAAAACTGGAAATGGTATTACAATGCACCTGCCGCGGTGATTTCTTTCCAGGTAAAGCTTTATGAGACGACCAATATAATAGAATACCATTATCGCCAGGAAGCAGAGCCGGTGTATATCAGTACATCAAGCTATATGGGCGCTACCATAGGAATTTGTGATGCGCAACCAACGATAAGCTACCTGAGCCTGAATAATACCTCGGCATCGCCTACTGCTTCATCAACATTATATACCACCGGTATTATCACTAAGCCGGCTACAGGACAGATTTATCGTTTTGCTCCTCCGGGTACCAACCCACAAACCTGTGCGGCCCCTACAGGTCCGGCTGCGACAAGCGTCACCGCTACTACGGCTGTGTTGAACTGGACGGAGAGTGGAACAGCTACGCAATGGCAGATCAAATATGGAGCAGCCGGTTTTAACGTAAACACCGGCGGTACGGCGATAGTAACCACTTCAAAACCTTATACACTCAACCCGCCTTTAAATGCTTCAACGGCCTATGAGTATTATGTGCGTTCTATTTGCGGGCCCAATGATACCAGTGCCTGGTCGCCCGTTACGGCCTTTACTACCTTATGCACCACACCGGCAGTAACCAATATCACCGGGGCCTCTAGATGCGGGACCGGTACTTTACAACTCTCTGCAGCAACAATCACGGGCGCTACTATACAGTGGTATGCGGCCGCGACAGGGGGGACTGCTTTGGCCACCGGGAACAGTTTTACTACGCCTGTACTGAATAGTACGACCAGTTATTTTGTTACTGCGAAGTCAGGTAGCTGCGAGAGCAGTCCGCGGCAGGAAGTAGTGGCGACCATTAACGCGCCTGCCACGGTAGACGGCATCACCGCCGATGTAAGCAATGCGCCTTCAGTGACTTTCCAGGCAGAGAATCCGCAGCATGTAAGCACTTATGCCTGGAATTTTGGTAGTGGTAACGGCACCTCTACGGTGCAGAATCCCACCTATCAATATCCGGTTAGCAATACTGCACAGACCTATACGGTAACCCTGATCGTGCATAATGATTGTGACAATGATACTGTAACAACTACCGTTACGATTCCGGGTAGTACGCATGCCAAAGACCTGGATGTTTCGATAGACGCGTTAAAATTATATCCTAACCCGGCGATGTCGTTTGTAAAGCTGGAGCATCACAGCGCTTACCGGATGCAGCAGTTAACCATAACGAATGTGTTGGGGCAAACGGTATTGTCTGTGCCGGTCATTAATCAGCAAGTGCAGCAAATCGATGTTTCGGGACTTGCATCAGGAGTATATCATGTAATGATAAAATTTGAAGAGGGCGTGGTGAACCGGAAATTAGAAATAGTGAAATAAATGATCGTAAACCGGCCGGCAAAAATGCCGGCCGGTTTACTTAAAAAAGGATTTTTGTTGTTGCGATGCGACAGGAAGGAGTATAAGTTTTAGCGAGGCAAATTATGATCGCTTACAAGCCGATTTCTTTAGCTGCCGGTAACTCCTGGTTGAATAATTTTTCCAGGACCTGGTGCCGGTAGTCAAAGATATGCTGCAATTTTTTTTGAACCATTATGGTGTGGGCTATTTTGCCGAGAAAGCCCATGGGTAATTCGTAATCTACGGTATCTTTAACTAATACACCCTGTTCGTTCGGGATGAACTCGTGGAAATGGTTCCAGAGTTTGTAGGGTCCTTTTTCCTGGAAATCAGTAAAACTGTGCCCTTCGTTAACCTGGGTAATCCGGGTGCGCCAGCGCATGGGAATGCCGAGTAGCGGGCTGACTGTATAATCGATGATCATGCCTTCATAAATGCGTACATCGGGGAGGTCGCTCAGGACCAGGAACTTCATATCCTTTGGTGTGATACGGGCGAGGTTGTAGGGAGAAGAAAAAAACGTCCAGGCCGTGTCTAAATCGCAGTGGAGTTGTTGTGTTCTGCTTAAGCGGTAACTCATATTGCTATTGTTTTAATTGATTAAATTGTAACCTAAATTCAATTGTTCAACCATCCTGTAAATTTAATCTTTGGCGCGCATTCTTGTTTCGTTTTATAGTAATAAGGTTATAGAATATTTGAATAGGGGCGGGGTACTAATTGGTGACGATTAATCCATCCCAATTATAGCGGGATGGGAGTTCCGGATGACCCTCCACTCATCCCACTCGGATCATTAAAGGTTACAGGATTACAGTTGGCGTAATTATACGGAGACATCCCTGGATATTCATTCTCCATCGGATCGATTGCCGTCCACCTGGCTAACCAGGGAATATAATACCTTGCTCCGTGGTAATACAAACCCAATTCCTCATCCCGTTCCTTGCCGGTATAACGATATCGCTTAGCTACAGCATTAATGGAAGCATTCCTTGCCTGGAAGGCGGTCGTACCATAAGGATGATATTGCCAACGAAATATTTAATTGATCTTTTTGGTGTTGGCGAATCTCGCAAGCTCGATTTCCTCGTAGCTAATGATGTCACCTATCCTGTCCAGCTCCAAACTTGCAGATTGAAGATGGTTAGAGTATACATATCGTACTAAAGTTTCCGCAGCATCATCAGTCCCTAT
>CAXYKQ010000377.1:0-2503 GCA_964277835.1 uncultured Edaphocola sp.
GCATTATTGCAGGGACATGATAGAGAAAATAAGTCGATGAACCTGCAGTCCCTGAATGCGCACAGCGATTATTGGGATACCGTAAGGGATTGTTACTACCCTTTCGAGTCAGACCTGAGGTCTTCCACTGCTGAAGTTTATGAAAACGAAATACCGGGAGGTCAGTATTCCAATCTCCGGCAGCAGGCAGAAGGGGTTGGCCTCGGCGATCAGCTACCGAAGATTAAAACCAATTATGCTGTTGTGAACCAGCTTTTCGGAGATATTATTAAAGTGACACCGAGCAGTAAAGTGGTAGGTGATATGGCCTTATTCATGACCGCTAACAACCTGAGCGCCGGGGATGTGTTGGACGCAACAAAAAATCATTCCTTCCCGGCCTCCGTTGTCGGTTTTTTCCGGGGCGATCTCGGAATTCCTTATGGCGGATTCCCGGAAAAGCTGCGCCAGATAATTTTAAGGAATGAACCGGAGCAAGCGGCGCAGGCACAGTCGCTGCCGGACATTGACCTGGACCAGGCATTTGAGCGCTTCCAGGGGGATTATCCCAAAGCAAATTTCCTGGATTTCCTTTCCTACCAAATGTTTCCGAAGGTGTTTGATGAATATTATAAGCACCTGGAACGATATGGTAAAGTGGAACAAATACCTACTCCTGCTTTTTATTACCCCTTGGCTGATGGGGAAGAGGTCGAGATCAGGATCGGACCAGGTAAGGTGATTCATATTACCCTGCTCTATGTCTCAGCTCCCGATGAGGAGGGCATAAGAAGAGTGGCTTTCGGGCTGAATGGGGGGCAACGAACTGTACTGGTAAAAGACAATGCTATTAGTTCTAATAAGGCGGTCCATCAAAAAGTAAAAGACCCGGACGCTGAAATCGGTGCGCCACTCCAGGGTAGTTTATCTGCTGTATTAGTTAAGGCCGGTGATAAAGTAACGGAGGGCATGCCTCTTTTCGTTATTGAAGCGATGAAAATGGAAAGCACGGTAAGTGCGCACAAAGCCGGCAAAGTAAAATCAGTCGCTTTGCCAGCTGGTGTTATGGTCGATCAAAACGACCTGGTAATCAGTTTTGAATAAACAGAGAAAGGCCTATAAAGTTTTAAAAACCTTATAGGCCTTTCTCTGTTTAACCGAGGCTGTGGTGCTTTCACCAACCTCCCAAAGTAGGAATGGTTCCATCCCGGAAAACTTGGTGGTGAAAACACCAGCAAGAACAGCAAACGGTACTTGACTGGCTTGCCTGGTATTGCAATACCGTTGATGGGCTCTGTAGCGATGCCGGGAAACGAACCCATTCCGAAAATCATGCTGGCGATTGATTTTCGGGGTCCTTTTTGCTCCACTTTTTGGACAAGCAAAAAGTGGAAGAAAAAACGGCTTTGTCTATAATCTATACACCCAAAGCTTTCTTCACCTCCGGCACTACTTTAGTGCCAAATAGTTCAATAGATCGCATCATTTTTAAATGATCGGGTCCGCCCACATCGATCTGGCCCACGAAGCGGGTATATTGAAACAGCTCGTGATTATAGAGTAATTTGTCGACTACTTCATTCGGGCTACCAAACAGGTAAGCACCTCCGGGAGCCGCTGTCGCCTCATACACCTCTTTACGGAACGGCGGCCAACCCCTGTCCTTCCCTACCTGGTCCATTTGCCGGGCATAAACCGGGTAATGCCAATCCCTGATGCTACTGTCTTCGCCTACAAATAAATGTGAATTGACCGAGAACTGGTAATTTTCTTTTTTATGTCCGAGTGCTTCCCATTGCGCCCGATACATATCCACTAAAGGCACAAATTGCTTGGGCATACCGCCTATGATAGCGATCGTCAGCGGCAGGCCAAGCTTTGCCGCCCGCAACACAGACTCCGGCGTACCTCCGGCAGCTATCCAGATCGGCAAGCTACCGTTCACCGGTTTGGGGAACACTTCCTGGTCGATCAAAGGCGCTCTTAAGGTCCCGCGCCAGTTAATGATACCACCTTTGTTTAAAGTCAGCAAAAGGTCCAGCTTTTCTTCAAATAACTTTTCGTAGTCGGCCAGGTTAAAGCCGAATAAAGGAAAAGACTCTATAAAACTTCCCCTCCCCACCATCAGCTCTGCCCTTCCTTTCGAGATCAGGTCCAGCATACTGAAGGATTCATAGATTCTTACCGGGTCTGCAGAGCTTAATACCGTAACTGCAGAGCCTAATTTGATATTTTTAGTAATACTGGCAGCCGCGGCCAGTAATATTTCGGGCTCCGACACCAGGTAATCGGCACGGTGATGCTCGCCCATGCCAAAAATATCTAATCCTACTTCATCTGCCAGCTTTATCTCTTCCAGGATCTCCGCCATTCTTTCCGCGGGATCTTTTCTCCATTGCGTTTTCGGATCCAGGGCCAGGTCTCCGAACATCGATATACCAAATTCCATAATTATTTTGTTTTGAGCATACAAAGCTCTGTCATTCTGTTCCAGCAAACATTGATCCAGGTTAAGAAACCATTT
>CAXYKQ010000378.1:0-3748 GCA_964277835.1 uncultured Edaphocola sp.
TTTCGTTACTTTTGTCGAATATACCAAGCAACAAATATGGCCCTACTAAGTCCTGCTATTAAACAAATCATGAAAATGCGCCTCAACGCGGTGGATAATTTCATGTTGAACCCGATTGATACACAAAAAACTGTATTTAATGATTTAATAGGCTCGGCGAGGTTTACAGAATTCGGCAAACAATACAATTTTGACAATTTAAGCTCCATTCGCGATTTTAAGAATACGGTACCTGTAAGCGACTATGACGATCTTAAACCCTATATCCAGAGAATACTGGACGGGGAGCAGAATGTATTATGGAACACACCGATCACCTGGTTCGCCAAAAGTAGTGGTACGACCAGCGATAAGAGTAAATTCATCCCCGTCAGCAAAGAAACCCTGGACGAAACCCACTACCGCGCAGGTAAAGATGTTTTAGGTCTGTATGTGCGGATGTATAGTGAAACGAAACTTTTTGGGGGTAAATGTCTTACTATAGGCGGCAGTCACCAGATCAACCAGATGAACGCGGAAAGCTATTACGGGGACCTTTCTGCCGTAATGCTGCAAAACATGCCTTTCATAGGGCAGGTAATGCGTTCTCCCGATCTTAAGGTAGCCCTTATGGATGAATGGGAGGCTAAGATTGAAAGTATCATAGATGCTACGCTCACGGAAAATATCACTTACATAGCCGGTGTACCTACCTGGACACTGGTCTTGTTAAAGAGAATACTGGAAAAAACCGGGAAGCAGGATATACGGGAAGTATGGCCCAACCTGGAATTATATATCCATGGTGGTGTAAGCTTTAAGCCTTATCATAACCAGTTCCGCCAACTGATACCGCATGACGATATGCATTATGTAGAGACCTACAATGCCTCGGAAGGCTTTTTTGCTGCCCAGGATACCATTAATTGTGAAGAGGGCATGCTTTTATTCCTCAATCATGGTATCTTTTTCGAGTTTATGCCGATGGAAGAAGCCGGGAAGCAGTTCCCGGAAACCTTAAGCTTGCGGGAAGTAGAGCTGGATACCAATTACGCCTTGATCATCAGCACCAATAGTGGCTTATGGCGTTATAATTTAGGGGATACTATAAAGTTCACTTCATTGAATCCTTTCCGGATTAAAGTTTCCGGGCGGATCAAACATTTTATTAATGCATTTGGAGAAGAAGTCATTATCGATAACAGTGATTTCGCCATCGCGGAAGCCTGCAGGATCACCGGGGCGGTGGTAAACGATTACACTGCAGCACCGGTCTATATGTCTGGCGAAAGCAACGGGGCGCATGAGTGGATCATTGAATTTGAGCATCTGCCGGTTTCTCTGGAAACATTTGTAAAAGAAATGGACCAGGCCTTGCAATCGGTCAATTCAGACTATGAAGCCAAACGCCATAAAGATATCGCCTTGCGCCTGCCACTTGCCCATAAGGTAGATAAGGGAACGTTTAACGCCTGGCTGAAATCTAAAGGTAAATTGGGTGGGCAAAACAAAGTGCCCCGGCTTTCCAATGAAAGAAAGTTCGTAGATGAGATCCTGGAATTTTTAAACAGATGAGGATTGCATCCTTCTTAAATTGCGGTACTTAAGGTAGGTGTAGCGGGCACTCTCGCGGGCAAGCTGCCAGCCAATGAGGCCGTCGAACAACCCTTTTTTTAAAAAATATTGCTTCATGAATGCCATCAAAGCGGAAAGGCCGGGTTTTAAGGTGCCTGCTTTCTTTCCTCTTTGCAGCATATTTTCTGCGCTCAGGCGGGCATAATGATCGTTTTTTATTTTTATTGCGGACAGGTTTTCCGCGGTCAGGTGCCAAAGCGTACCGGCTAATTTTTCCACCTTAATACCGGGAATTACCTGCAGGTTTTCATGAACTTTTTCCAGGTCCCAGGAGACGGTATGTTTATTGTACAGGCGCATTTTCCACTCAGGCGCACCGAAGTTGCCATAGCGGATCTTATGAATACCAATTTTTTGAATGCGTTTGATGGCATACAGATTATCCGAAGAAGTCAGTTCCAGCCGCGTTAAGCTATCTCTCAAAGTCGTATCTGCGATCTCATCGCTGTCAACGGATAAGATCCAGTCTGCGGTTGCTTTTTTTGCTAAATTGTTTTTCGTTGCACCATAACCCTCCCAGGGCAGATCAAAAACCTTTACCGTTCCCGCAACTTGCCGGAAGGCGTTAATCTGACCCGCTGCCAAACCATTGAACCCTACACAGATCTCGAAAGCAGGATGCTTAAGGCTGTCAATGACCTGGTAGAGCCTTTCGTCTATCGTGTTGGAGATGATGCATACAGATAGTTTTGGTTTCATATCAATTTGATTACTTTTGTCCAGCAGGCAAATTTAATCATAATCCTTTTAGCACCGCATCATGAATGTATTTCTCGTAGGTATGCCCGGGGTCGGGAAGTCATTTTGGCTCAAAAAGCTGAGAGCTAAATATGATTGTGCCACCACGGACCTGGACCTGTTCATTGAGATCAGGACCCAGTCCCGGATCGCCCAGCTATTCGAGAAAGGAGAAATTTACTTCCGGGAAGAAGAAGCCCGGGCATTGCGCCAATGCGTGGAAAAAGGGGCAGGTCAACCTTTGCACATCATCTCTACAGGAGGGGGTACGCCCTGCTTTCACGATAATATGCAGTACATGCGCGACAACGGCCTGGTGATCTATCTTAAGGCAAAGCCGGAGTTTATCAAAAGCCGGCTGGAGCAGGCTAAAGTAGTGCGCCCGTTGATCCAGAATGTGGCTGCAGAAGACCGTTTGGCTTATTTGCAGGAATTATTGCAGCGCCGGGAGCCTTATTATGCACAAAGTCATTTAAGTCTTGATGCAGTAACACTCAGAATCAGTAACTTTGCGGAATTTTTTGAACGCTATAAAATTTTTCCCTCATGTACAAACAAGCAATAGTTGCTGCGACTCTTTTTGGTATGATCGCCGTTATTTTAGGCGCTTTTGGCGCACATGCCTTAAAAGAAAAATTAGAACCGGAATTACTGAATACTTTTGAAACCGGTGTAAAATACCAGATGTATCATGCAATCGTCCTGCTTGGGGTCGGGCTGTTGTTTGCCCACAATCCCTCTGCCTGGATGGTGAGAGCGACCTGGATGTTTGTGATTGGTATTGTATTGTTCAGCGGTTCCATTTATGCTTTAGTGGCGATGAAGCATGCAGGATCCGTAGGTTTAAAAGGATTCGGGATATTGACACCTATAGGCGGACTGTTTATGATCCTGGGCTGGCTCTTCACCTTAATCGGCGCTTTAAATACGGTTCCCAAAAGCTAATCAAGTGGTCCCGGGCGTCGGCGGGTTGAACCCAAATGCAAGGCGATTTTATATTTCGGCTTAGTCTATGGGTTTCAAGCTGTGGCAGTCTGCAAGAAAAAGAGGGCTGACCTTTTAGACCTTTCCGAGCCACTTACTGTTCCGGAGCTCGGAAAGGTTTTATATTTGAGGCATTGTATACGTTGTCATGCCGATGTACGCAGTAATAATATGTTAGCGGACAGGATACGCGCTGCGAATGGTGATTTTATTGAATTGAAAAAATTTGTCCGCAACCTGGATAGCCTGTTACAGGCCGGTGATCCCTATACGCTTGAATTGGTCGAAAAATGGGTCGAGCACATTTACCCGCACAGCTCTACCCGGGCAGATGGGGAACTAAACGCTTTGTTTGACTACCTGGAAACTACTTTTAACACGTCTTACTTCTCACTTTTCACTTCCTAATTCT
>CAXYKQ010000379.1:0-7145 GCA_964277835.1 uncultured Edaphocola sp.
GAAATCCTATCTATAGCGCTACTTCAGCTTACGGCCACATGGGGCGTGAATCGGAAGTGAAAGAATTGAGCTTTATGGATTATACTACCAAAAAGCCCAAGAAGATGAAGGTGGAATTGTTTACCTGGGAAAAATTAGATTTTGTATCTAAAGTGAAAAAGTCTTTCGGAATAAAATAAAATTATTATATTACATCCCTAAATTGTTGTCAAATAACCCTTTGTTCATGAAAAAACTCATTATTCTGGCGCTTGGAGCTACTTTTATGGCTGTAAGCTGTCAAAAAGTAGACGGTGAATCCACCGATAAAAAGGCCGGTGAAATCCTGCAGCAAAAGAATTGGCGGATGACAGGTTATTACGACGATGGTAACGACAGGCTGGTAAATTTTACAGGTTATTCTTTCACTTTCAATGCAGACGGTACCGTACGCGCAATCCGTGACGGGAAAGAATTTGTAGGTACCTGGAAAGATACGACATACACCGATACCCTGAACACCACTCCAAGCCTTAAATTGCAATTTGGCAATGAAAGACCTTTTAATAGTTTGAACAAAAACTGGATGGTGATTGAAAAAACAACCAAAACGCTCCATCTCCGTTACCAGGACTTCCCTAAAAGTCCTTATGATGATGTATTCCTCAGGATCAATTATTAATAGATACACGTAATTTAATAGAGAAAAAGGTCGGCATTTTGCTGACCTTTTTCTCTAAGTAAGCCCATAACTTTTACGTCTATTTAAATATCAGTTTAAGAGGAGTGTATCGCGGGAATGATAACGAAGCTTTGAGCTGTCTATATTTTTGGTTTAACTTTATACAGTAAACAAAATAAATTAATTAATGAAGTGTATTGTACTCTTTGCAGCAACGCTCATGGTGATCAGTTTCGGTTCTTGTGCCAAACTATCGGATTGCCAGGCGGTTGATGCGAAATGCCTGCAACAACCTCCGGTAAACGAGGCTTGCCAGCAATCTTTTGACCGGTGGTTTTATGACGCCGGATCCAATCAATGTCAATTGGTGTCTTACAGTGGTTGTTCCGATTTCGGATTCAAAACAGAGGCGGAGTGTAATGCCTGTGCCTGTAAAAAATAAAATAGGTCAGTATAGCGGAACAGATTAATGGATATTAGTTTAGAAAAACTTCAGGGCTTGGTTGAGGGCTGCCTGGCGGGAGATCCGCTCAGGCAAAAGGAGTTTTATTTTACTTTTTATCCGGTAATGATGAAGGTATGCGTGCGCTATGCGCCCAATATGGAAGACGCGGAGCAGTGGGTGCATGACGGTTTCATAAAAGTGTACACCAACCTGGCACAATTCGGCTTCCAGGGCTCTTTCGAAGGTTGGGTGAAAAAGGTGACCACCCGCGTTTGCCTGGATAACCTGAGGAGCCTGAATGCGAAAAAGAATGAAGTAGAGAAGAATACTTATTTTAACATTGAAGATAATACTGCAGCTAACAGCCTGGGCGTTTTAAATCAGGTACAGGAACGGATTTCTGCCGATGAAGTACTTAATATTATGCGAAAATTGCCCGATAAGCAGAGGACTGTTTTTAATTTGTACGTCTTTGAAGAATACAACCATAAAGAGATCGCACAAGAACTGAACATTACAGAAAATCATTCACACTGGTTACTGCACCAGGCAAAAAAACAGCTCAAGTCAATTATTACCACAAATTCAAAAATAGAATTATGAAACCGGATGCGTTTGAAAGAGATATCAGGAAAGTATTAGACGAGGTTGAATACAAGCCATCTGAAGCATCGTGGCAAAAAATGCAGCGCGCGCTGGCCGAAATGGAGCACGCTACATTTGCTACCGGAAGGGTTATGCCCGCTGACAAAAAAAGGCCTTTCTGGTCGGTCAGCCGCGCCGTGGCAGCAGCCTGTTTTGGCATACTCGCAACCGGGGCCATCTTGTTTTCTATAAACAACCAAAAGGTCCTGGCCCCTGGGCAGGAACTGACCGGGAGTATTCATTCGGGCAGAAAGCCAATAGCCCGGCAAATAAATACGGCAAACGGCAGTAATAGGAACCTGGATGTTTTGCAACCGGCAAAAGTGACTGTCCCGAAAATAACTGTTGCAACAGCAACTCCAGGTGCAGCCCTCGTTGCTGAACCCACATACCGTTCGTTCGATGCTATAGCCGCTACATTTGCGGCAGGAACACTCAACAAAGTGTATAGTGCGGGTATAAAGGTTACCGGTGAAATGCGCCAGGCCTTAAACCCTGTAAGCGCAACTACAGAAAGATATGAGCGTTTCAAGATAGCTGAAGACATGGGCTCCAGGCTATACAGCGTTGCCGATTGGTCTGATAATCCAGAGCACAGCACCAACTTTGAAGATCCTTTTATTTACGGCATCACCGTAAAAGGAGCTTTAACCAAAGTTGGCTTGATGCAGTTCAATGCAGGTGTGACGGTAAAAAGAGATTGGAGCAAACGGGTCTTCACGGAAGCTGATCTGGATGTGTCTTATACCGATGTCCGTTATCAAAAAGCACTTTACTATAAACGAAATGACAATGGTTCATTCACTAATTTAGGAGACCTGGGTAATATAGGTGAGGCGATGGCTGTTTCCGGAGGTAAAGGAAAGGCGAGCGCATACACTTATGGCAATCATGTGTTTGGGGTGGGACTGGCGGTACTCGGCGGTTATAACCTGACCAAAAACCTTTCCCTGGCCGTAGGTGCGGACATGTACCGTAACTTTAACAATAAACTGGTGCTGGATGCCGATAACCCACTGGTGGCAGCTACTTCTCTTAAAAATACAATAAACCCGGTGAAGTGGATCAATGTTTGGGACGCGGGAGCGAAAGCGCAGATCAGGTATCGCATATCTGATTACGTGACGGTACTGGCCCAGGGACGTTACGGCCTGGTAGATTATATCACGAACGAAGACGGTACTAAAATTGAAAACTCTTCAGCAGGCTTAGGCATCAACATTTCATTAAATCCTTGATCATCCTTTGCCGGCTTACAGCGCGATAAGTATAGAAAAAGCAGCGATAAAAATCGCTGCTTTTTGGTATCAATCAGGTAGAGAAACCTGCTGTTAGGAAATTTTCTCGACTTGCGTAAAATTGAGTTCCACGATCTGTGCCCGACCGAAGATCTTAACACTCACTTTCAATTTACGTTTTTCTTCGCTTACTTCTTCGATAGTACCGTTGAAATCATTAAACGGACCATCAATTACTTTAATAGTTTCACCCAGGATAAATGGCTCTGCCATAGTCACGCCCTGTTCCATAACCTCATCAAGATTACCGAACATTTTGTTGACTTCAGATTTGCGTAATGGGGTAGGGTTTTCTTTACCTAAGAAGTGGATCACGCCCGTTACTGCAACGATTGTTTGCAACATGGTATCATTAAATTTACCATCTACCGCTTCGATCATCAGGTAACCCGGGAAAAGGATCTTTTCTCTTAGCGCTTTTTTGCCATTTTGTACTTTGAAAACTTTTTCCATAGGACAAAGAATCTGTACAATAGCATTGCTCCATCCGCTGATGCGAATCTCTTTATCCAAATGTTCTTTTACTTTTCTTTCTTTTCCACTAACCACACGTAATACATACCATTTAGTATCTTGTACCGGTTGTGCTTGCAAAGTATCACTCATTATTGTTGTGTCGGATTAATTTAATTAGGAAGCAAAACTGTAGATCAACTTCATCAAAGCTTCACATGCCGCATCCATTCCTAAAACTACTACAGTAATGAAAAGGATACCCAATAAAACCACCCAGGTAGTCTTTTGAAGCTCATTCCATGAAGGCCAGCTCACTTTATGAACTAACTCATCATATGCTTCCTGAACGTAAGTGCCGAATTTAGCCATAATAACTTACAGTGTTTTAAAAAATAAAAAAGCCCTTTTGGGGGCTATGTTTTGCACGGGCACTAGGATTCGAACCCAGATCGAAGGTTTTGGAGACCCGCATGCTACCATTGCACCATGCCCGTATTAGTATTTCAAAATAAATGATCGAGGCGTCCCTGAACCATCATTTCCCCGTTGACAGGATTGCAAAGATAGGGTTTTATTTTTCCCGAACAAATTATTTTTAAAGATTTGCCGCATCAAAACATTTTAAGCTACGCCGGGAGGCTCCGGTTGTTTCCAGGTAGCAATAAAGCGTATCCGGCGGCAATAAACCGGGAGCCTTTTCCCACCATTCAATTATTTTAATGCCCTGCTGTTGGAGCATGTCTTCCAGCCCGGCGGCGATGGCCTCTTCCTCATCGCCGATCCGGTACCAGTCGCTATGGTATAGTGTGCCCCCGGCAACCTCGTACTGGTTGATGATCGAAAAGGTAGGACTGCTGACACTGTCCCCGCTGCCCAGGGCTTTCAATAAGGCGGCAGTAAAAGTGGTTTTACCCGCCCCGAGATTGCCGCTTAGCGCCCAGTACTCGAATTTACCGGCGGCCGTTAAAAACTGTTGTGCCGTTTGGGTAATGTCGTCGAGTTCAAATTCAGTTTCAAAAATTAATGCCATGTTCTTGTGTTTTCTGCGGTGGAGGCGCCGGATATGATTCAGGTTGATAACAAAGTCTAATTGTCTTTTGACTATCGATGCCGTATTTATGCGAAAGGCGAAATTACGAAAAGTCGCGGCCGCCTACACTTGCGCCGGCAACTTCTATAAGCTATTGGTTTAAGGGTAAGATTGCTATAATTCTCGTAATGCTTTCCCCGTCAGGTTCAGGAAAACGTCTTCGAGGTTGGCCTCTTTTACTTTTTTGCTGCGGCTGAATCCCCCGTAGATCAATTCGTCGATTAACTGGTCCGGGCTGCCTTGCCTGATGATCGTACCGCTGTCTACAATGGCCACCCTGTCACAAAGGATTTCTGCCTCATCCATGTAGTGGGTGGTAATCACTACTGTAGTGCCTTTTTCTTTAAGACTTTTGATCAGTTCCCATAAGTTGCGCCTCGCCTGGGGGTCGAGACCCGTGGTAGGCTCGTCGAGGAAAATGATTTTAGGCTGGTTGATCAGGGTAGTGGCAATCGAAAAGCGTTGCTTTTGGCCGCCGGATAGCTGTTTGAATTTGCTTTTTGCCTTATCCGCCAGTTGTACACTCTGCAACAGGGCTAAGGGGTCAACGCGCGCATTATAGAGGCCGGCAAATAATTCGATGATCTCTTTAAGGTTGAGGTTAGGATAGAAGCCCGCTGCCTGCAGTTGTACCCCGATAATTTTTTTTATCTCATGGGCATCTTTGTCCAGGTCCATCTGGTCGACCCATACTTTCCCGGATGTTTTGGGCCGGAGGGTTTCTATGATTTCTAAAGTAGTGGTTTTACCCGCACCATTAGGCCCCAAGAGGCCGAAAATTTCCCCCTGAGCTACTTCAAAGCTGATGCCGTTAACCGCGGTGAAATTTTCGTATTTCTTTACCAGCTGTGCTACTTTTATAATGCTGTCTGCCATAATATTTTTACCAGTCGTGTTTTGCTATAATAATACAAACGTAGGTTTCCGGGTAGCCTTCTTTCCGTTCTATACTGGCGAAACCGATGCCGATATCGGTTAGGGAACTATTCCAAGCATCTATACCTAACAGGTGTTTCCGGTGACCGAGACCGGCAATGCCTTTATCGATTATGAGTGTGTTAATAGTGCTTTCACCGTCTTTTAAGCCATAGGCAATCGACTCGAAGTTATTGCTGCGTTTGTTTTTTAACCAATCTTTATTCAGCTGGTATCCTCCTTTATCGATATAGTAGTTCATACCATAACCTTCGGGGTCAACATGCGCAAAATACTTCCGGTTTGCCATATCCAAAGCTTTGGTTTCCGCTGCTTTTGCCAGTTGGTCGTTCCATAGCAGGCTGTTTTTGCTGATGGTATGCTTCGATAGGAAAGGAAACTTTTGAAGGAACTTTTCCGGCCTGGACCTGATCTCGTTAAGGTAGCTAAAGGCGCGCCTGGCTTCTTCCTGATCCAGCCGGGCTTTTTTGCCGGATTGGAAGCTGCCTAAGAGTAAAGCGAGGAGCAGCAGAGAGCATTTGAACAACCGCATTTTCATCTTTGAAAATAAACATTAGGTTAAAAACAAAGATACGATCGCCGCTTTACCGGGCAATCGCATCTCTGGGTATTTTAATTATATTTATCATTTAAACGGCTTATTTTTTCGGCGTCGTTTTTTTTGCTGCGGTCTTTTTAGGCGCTGCTGTTTTTTTTGCTGCAGTTTTCTTAGTTGCCGCTTTTTTAGGGGCAGATTTTTTAGCGGCTGCTTTTTTGGTCTGTTTCTCTAATGCCTGCGGATTAATGCTGATGATCATTTGCTTCACTTCTTCCAAAGAAAGTCCGGCAAGGTCTTCCGCTTCATACTTGCTGCCATCCGCTTTTCTACCCAATTTCAGCATTTCTTTACCGAAACGGATGAAAGGGCCCCAGCGACCGTTCTCGATCGCTATCTTCTCCTCCGGCCATTGCTGGATAAAGCGTTTGGCTTCTTTCTCCAGTTTTTTGCTGACCAGCTCTTCGATATCGCCCTGGCTCAATTGCTCGAAATTATAGGCCCTGGGTACATTTATGTAAAGGTCGTTGTACTTGATAAACGGTCCGAAGCGTCCTGTCCCTTTTGTGACAGGTATACCCTTATAAGTACCTATCGGTGCATCGGCCAACTGTTTTTCCTTAATGATCTCAATAGCTTTATCGATGTCAATGGTTAAAGGATCAATATTTTTCGGCACGGAAATGAATGCTTCCCCCCATTTTACATAAGGCCCGAAGCGACCGATACCGACCATCACTTCTTTACCTTCGTAATCTTCAAGATGAAACGGTAATTTAAATAAGTCTAATGCCTGCTCCAGGTTAATGGTTTCAATACTTTGATCGCGTTTCAGGGAGGCGAATTTAGGTTTTTCGGTTTCATCGTCGGAACTGCCGATCTGCACCATAGGCCCGAACCGGCCCAGCCTCGCGATTACATTTTTACCACTTTCAGGATCTATCCCTAGTACACGCTCACCTACGGCACGTTCTGCATGCTCTAAGGTATCGCTTACTTTTGAATGAAAAGGAGTATAGAAATTACCGATCATCTGGTTCCATTTCTTCTTCCCTGCAGCGATTTCGTCAAATTCATTT
>CAXYKQ010000380.1:0-9510 GCA_964277835.1 uncultured Edaphocola sp.
CATCGATAACCCTATCCATAAAGGTTTGTTTGCCGGATAAAATATACGGGAGCGGTCGGGCTAAGGCATTTAAAAGGCGACAGTTATCTGCTGCACGCATTTGTCCCGCGGGATATCGATGTATGCGTATATTCCTTTGCTTTGTTTAGAATACTCCTGATGGCGCCGATGACCAGGCTGCCGGAGACCATTACGTTGCGCTGTATCATGCTGCGGTTGCATCTGAATGCATACTTAAACTGAAAACGGAGCACATAACTGCATAATTTGATTTATTGAGCCCGCTTTAAACGATCGTCAACGGCTTAGACCAAGTCTTTCTGTTCCGGCAACATCACGGGAAAACTAACCACCAGGCTAAGCCCATCGTTATTGATCAGTTGTAATGTTCCTTGCAAGGTTTGCGCCCGCTTCCTCAGTGACCTGATACCAAACCCGAAGGGTGTGGCATTTCCCGTAAAACCGATGCCGTTATCACTGACCTGGAAAACCATCTGCTGTTCTTCGTGCCCTAAATAAACCCTCAAACCCGTAGCTTTGCTGTGCTTTAATATGTTGGCGATGGCTTCCTGTAATATTTTGATCAGTTCCACGCGTTGCTGGATGGTCAATAGTCTGGAAGCATTTTTTTCAATGTCCAGTTGCCTGTCGAACGTTGGGCTCAGTGCAGCGTCCATAATTCTTTTGACACTTTCTTCAAAATGATCACTTCCTTCATCGGTTTCCTGCCTGGAGATCTGGTGGCTTTTGTTCCTTACACTCTGGTAAATGGTGCCTATTCTCTTATTTAATTCTTTCACATAATGCAATACTTTTTCCGGGTCATCCTGGTGGCTGGCTATTTCGGTAAGGTGCATCGCACTCACTAGCGAGGCCGATAAGTCATCGTGCAGGTCGCGGCCCAATTTTCGCTGCTCTTCTTGAGCGGCAAACTGTTTAGCCTCTTCAATAGTGATATCCGCTATCCTGTTGAGCACCGCGATCTGTTCCCTTGATTTGCGTTTTATCTTCCGCATAGAGATGTAAAAAATAAAGATCACCAATATCGTAAGGATGGAGATGGAATAGATCCAGATGTTTTGCACCTTTTGCTTTTTATCTGCCCGTTTAAGTTCTTCCTTATTGTATTCCGATTCGGTAAAGGCATACATCAGGTTCGTTATTTCCTGCTGTGTGGTCGCAAATTCCTGGTTTTTGTAATATAATGCACTGTCCAGGAAACCGTAAGCCGCTTTTAAGTCCCCCTGGTTGTGGCTGAGCTGGGCCTTAAAAGTAAAAAGGTTTGAACGTTCATCATCAAAAATCTGGACACCGGCTGTAAGGCGGTCCAGGTAGAACGCTGCCTGTTTGTTATCTTTTATTTTGATAAAATAATTAAAGGAATAGGCATTTAAAATATTTTCGTAGGGCGCACGGTAAGACCCGATCTGTTTTTTGTTTTCTTCTAAAATAGCATGGGCACTGTCCAGGAGTGCCTCTTCCTGCTTATGGTCATCTGTATAAGCATAGTATTCTATATTGCAAAAAAGGGACAACAGGCGGGGAATGGATAAGCTGAGCTTTCTTGCTTTTAATCGGGGAAACCCCTCGCGGATCAAAGCCTCCATTTTAATTGCATTGTCTTTAGCTTCTGCGGCCCCTGGGTGTCCGGACTCCAGTAAGGGCTTCATGACATACATTAAAAACTGCATTGCCTGGAGGTATTCCGTACTGTTGTTCTCCTGGGGGTATTTTTGCAGTAGAGATGACAGGTGACTGCTCTCTTCTGTGTAGAGTTCAACTACTTTTTTATAGTTATCGGACTTTGCCCAAATGAGCAGTTTGATATATGGGATCAGGAATGTTCTTTTATTATCCAGGCTCGCTGCCCTGGCATTTTTTTCGGCATAGAACAAAGCTTCACCGAACCTGCCGGCGGCCAGTGCATGATTCATCAGGTACCGGAAATAATTAGACCGGAAGGACTTGTAGGCATTGTCGCCCCAGGCGATCTCCCTGTAAAGAGCAAGGAAGCCCGTAATTTCGGCATTCGAGAGCCGCACCCCGGAAACAGTGAGCTGTTCGCTGAGTGCATCTACGGAATCCATGTAGGCTGCTTCGCTGAGCAATCCTCCGTTGTAAGCGATTTCCAGTTCCCGGTACTTGCTCGTCCATTCTTCCTGGTCGGCATCCTTTGCCTGTACGGGCAATACATTCAGTAAGAGAAAAGCCAGGAACAGTACGAAGTGTCTATTGCTCATTATATCAATACTTGTTTCCTTGCAAAATTTAAAAGTTCAGCGATATTGTTGCTGCCTGTCTTTTTAAACATTTTCCTGCGGTGTGCAGCAATAGTATGCCTGCTCAGGAACAGGATACGTGCTGTTTCATCTACCGTAAGTCCCTTAGAGAAATGTTGCAGGATCTCGATCTCCCTCAGGGTAAGCCGATTCTCGCTGTTGCCCAGTTCGTCCATAATTTCCCGCACTTCCGGGGCGTAATAATTATCACCGGCGCGGATCGCTTTCATGCAGTCGATCACTTCCTGCATAGAGGCCGCTTTGGGAATGATGCCATTCACATTATATTCCAGTAAATGAGCGATAATGTCCGGGGTCGCATCGCCGCTTATAATGATGATCTTGGCATCTTTAATATTTTGTTTGATTTTATGAAGGGTCGCAATGACAGTCTGATCTTTCAGATAGTAATCCAAAAAGAAATAAGGGGTCGTCACCGGGTTGCGTTGTTGGCTGAGATGGTCCAGTAAGCTTTCGGGATCTGTGTAAAAGCAAACGCTGTTGAAGATCCTGGCACTTTCCAGGAGCATAGAAAAAGATTCTGCGAAAAGAGCATGGTCATCCAGTACAAATGCCGATCTCTTGTAGCGTTCCCATTGTGTTTGTAGCGTTTTCATACTTGGGCAGGGATTTGTGCCGCAAAAGTAACTGCTTACCAAAACGGCATCAAATCAATTTTCGAAAATAGTCTATTTGAACTAATTATTAAGTCTCTATGTCGGGACTTTTCGATAGTTGCTCATCGTATAAACAGACTATTTTGCGCGGCCGGGGTAGTTTATTCAGACTATTTTAAAGCCCCTGATCCCTAAAATTTTTTGAGGCCGGGGTAATTTTGTGGCACTAACGGGGAAATCATTTACCGTATTCCCTCTTTCCTGCATCATAACCCGGCGCTTTAAACAGGCAAGCAGCAAGATAACAACATTTTTCATACAGTCATAATTAATTAAAAGCAATACAAATAACACAAACTTAAAACGATGAAAGATTTATTACAAAAATTAGCCGGGGTTACGGCGGCCTCAATGGTATTAACAGGACTCGGTATGCCTGCCCGGGCACAAGCTCCTTCCCTATATTCAACAGTAAACGGTAAAGTGTGGATAGAAGGGGACATAACCGCCGTTAATGGTATACAGGATGCTTTGGAGCAAAATCTTTCCGGTATCCTGGTCCGGCTGATCAACTCTGCTAACCGGATCGTTGCCGTGGGCATGACCGATGCGAACGGTAGCTACACTTTGAATAACTACGAGGGTGTCGGTGCTTATACTGTGCAGTTTTATTACCCGAATGAGGCGTTTACCGGGGTGGCGCAAACCGCTCCTACCTTACCGGGTTCCCAATCGCATGTAACAAGGGTGCTCAATAACACAAGGGCCACGATTGACGTCAATACGCCATCCCAGGTTAATACGATCAATATGGCGCTGATCCGTAACCCGAATTATATCGTCAGCTGTGGTACCTATTCTGGGGCTACTACCTGGGACCAGGATATTACGATTCAAAAGTATGACCATGCCGGCAACGTAGATGTAAGTCTCTGGAGTGCCACTAATTCCTACCACAGTGATATTGTCGTGACGGAGAATTCTAATGCGCCGACCAACCTGAACGCGCGCATCGGTATACAGACAACGGTGATGTACCCTCAAATGACACCGGCTACTGAAATCTATTCCCAGGCCGCAACAACGCTTATTTCGCAGGCTTTTAACGGCAATGAAACCAAACATTTCTACAACCTGAATAACTCTGCGATCTATTCTCAGTCCAACTATTCGATGAATTATACGCCGGTGGATGCGGGAGCCGGCATCCTGAATATTCCTGTGCGGGTTGAAGGCCAGACTACGTTTACCGGTGCGACTAATTTCCAGGTGGACCTGCCAACAATAGCTTCTGTGGGTGCCTGTATGGTATACCAGGCCACCGTTCCTTTAGCCGTTACTTTGCTTTCCATTTCTGCCGGTGTACATGAGGGGGTCCCGCAATTAAAATGGCAGACTGCCGCTGAAAAGAATTGCCGGGGCTTCGAAGTGGAACACAGCACAGATGGCGTCATCTGGAAGAATATCGGTTTTGTAGCTTCAAAAGGATTGAACGGTAACGCAGCTAAGACCTTATCTTACGATTTTGACCATAAGTCTGCTAAAAACGGCAAGCATTTTTATCGCTTAAGACAGGTGGACCTGGACGGTAAGGCAATTTTATCCAAAACCGTTTCCGTTTTACTTCAATCTGGTGTCGCGGTACTACAATTATATCCTAATGTAGTCGATCAGCAAGCCAGCCGGTTTACGCTCGCCGGTTTGAGCGGAAATAGTGAAATCGCCATATTCAATCTGGCAGGCACAAGAGTGATCTATATCACTTCTGCAAAAGATACGGAAATGATTGACATGGCCGGTTTGCCTTCAGGGACTTACCAGGTAGTGGTCCGTGACCTGAATAGTAAAACATTAACGAGCGAGCAATTAATTAAGAAGTAGGCCGTAGCCTGCCGTCGCTTACAGCACCGCCGGCAGTCCTGCATATCTGAAGATTTTTGTTTCATACTTGTATACCTCCACCTTTGCTTATTCCTAAGCCGAAGGCGGGGGTTTTTAACCTATTTAAATTAAAGGATTTCCTGTCGCAAATGTCGGAAAGCTCCTTCTTTCCGTTTCATTTTAAACAATGATTTTTCATTGTTTTTTGTGGTTCCAGCAAGTTGAAGCAGGTAAAACCTGTGCCGCCGGAAGTGTTGCCTGTTGTTCATGTTGTACTGAACTAAGCAACTTTATAACAGTTAGATCAACCCAAGGTACGCTTTCTGAAAAACAAATTATTTCGTTCACCTTAAAAAGCTGTTTTCTATGATCAGAAATTTATTAAGTGCTGCAGCCCTTATTTTTTTGCATGGCGGTACTGCTTTTGCACAGGCTCCCGCAGTCTACGGCACTATAAGTGGTAAGGTATGGGAAGAACAAAGCCCGGTAAACGGGGTTTACGACCAGGGCGAAGCTACCTATGCCGGCTTCCTGGTGCGGATGCATACGACCACCACGCCCGCCAGGACTATTGCCTCTGCGATTGTCGATGCCAATGGTAACTATGTACTGCAGCACTACGAGGGGCCCGGCAATTACATCATACAGCTCTATTACCCCAACCAGGCATTTTCAGGCCTGGCGCAGACCGCGGTTACTTTACCCGGCTCGCAATCTCATTTTACCCGCTCCGGCAGTAATACCACCGCAAGCAGAACCATTTCCGTCGCGGGCCAAAACATTACATTAAATGCCGCTTTGATCCGTAACGAACAATACCGGTTGAGTTGTGCCCGCTTCGCGGGACCAGTAAACCCTTCAATACAACCGCAATTGAGTATGCCCAAGTTTGATTATACCACAGCAGGTGTATTTTTACTGGACCTCAACCTTTGGAGCGCGGTGAGTTCTTTCCACGATCATATAGTGATCGAGGAATCACTGGACAGTGCCGCTCAAATGAAGGCCAGGGTGGGGGTGCAAACTACTGCCAACTGGCCGGCCAGCAGCAATATGATGGAGATGTACGCACAGGCTGCAACAACTACATTTATGGCACCGGTCAATGCGAGTGAAGTCCGGCATTACTATAATGTCAATAATTCGGCCGTTTTGCCTTTAGCTAACCTGAACTACGCACCTGTGAATACAGGTTCCGGAACCGTGACGCTCCCGGTAACTTTGTCCAATTCCGTTACCATTACGGGCGCTATGAATTTTATCGTAACTTCTTTACCGACCGTTGCTTCCTGTGGTACCTGCCTGGTTTATTATACCTCGCCTCCTTTAAATAGTGGTAACACAGAAGAAGAATAAATTTTAATGATGGAGCGTTGCCACAAAGTAGGGAATACTTCAATTAAGTATTGCCTGCTTTGCCTATTTAAATCGCTAACCGATCGGCGTGTTTATTTTGTGTCGACTGGCTGGGAGCAGCACTGAAAATGGAAATCCATTTCATTAGCCGTGGCGTAATCCTGTTTCCATGAATAAAAAATTTATGGGGTATAGATCATCTATTCCTAAATTGCGGTATCAATGAATGATGCATTGTATGGCTACCTGGCTAGCCTGAGTTGTTTATTCGCTATTGGCGTCTCCTTTAATATTGAGTAAAAAACATGAGATATTTATTCCTTTTAATTTTGACACTGATTGCGGCTGTCTGCCAAGGCCAAGATACAGCCCGGATTATTTTATGCTACGAAAGTGACGATGACCAGTTCATTTACAATTCAATAAGTCTGAATAGCGATAGCACCTGTTTCATTACCAGTAGTTGTGAATGAGGGGATGAAACATTTACTAAAGCGCAATGGGAGATAAAGAATGATTTTTTAGTTATTACCTGTCTTCCCGATTCCGCTTATTCCGTTTACCCGGGAGTAAATTATATTTACAGTGATACAGAAACGGACAGTGTAGCAGTTTATTTTACGGATTATTATCAGCAGCCTATTAAAGCTACATTGCTGGCTTTCATTCGGGGAGATACTTCTTTTTTCAAGCCGGAACGGATTGACTTAGATCCGCAGGGAACGGCCTCGCTCTCCAAAAAAGCCTATTATGGATTTATGATGGAATATGAGCAACACCGGCAGTATAAGAAAGGTGCAGTGATCGGGCACTATTTCGAGGATAAAAAACTTTCAGCTGTAAAGTTTCATAGTGGGTTTGGTCCCGCTGCTTATGACCGGGAATTGAAACAAAAAGACCTGGGTAAGCTTCAGTATTTTGTTAAAGCGGATGGCCTGTATGATGCAGAGGGAACGCTGGTTTTTAGAAAATGCGGGAAGTAATACAGGATTTAACTGGCCAGACAAGGTACAAGAGTGATCTGAAGTTAATCAATCAGCTAAAAGGAAATTGATCCTTTTGCCTTTGATCTGCTCCTTGCAACATCTGTGTGGTCTCAGGGCGGACTGCTGTGAGCCGCGGGCGAGTGTGGGCGGCAAAAAAAAATGGAACCTTGTGGTTCCATTTTCTTATTTCTTTTTACCTTTTTTCTTTGGTTTATCCACCATTTCTTTCAATGCTTTACCAGCAGAGAATTTAGGTAATTTTTTTGCTGCGATTTTAAGGGCAGCTCCCGTTTGAGGGTTACGGCCGGTACGTGCTGCGCGCTCAGCTACAGAGAACGTTCCGAAACCTACCAGTGTAACTGGTTCTCCATTAGATAAAGATTGAGAGATTGCACCTGTAAAGCTGTTGATCGCATGTTCTGCTAAAGCTTTGGTTAATCCTGTTTCTTCTGCAACGTGGGTAATAAGATCTGCTTTGTTCATTGTGTTTATTAAATTGGTATTTTTCTGGATTAAAGATAGTAAAATTAATAATTGCAAGTAAAATATATCAATTTGTTTTTTCTTTTTTACCTAAAGATTACTGGTTTTCCCTGTTTTCACTCTCTTCCTGCCTGCCTTCCTCTATCAAATCGTCTACTTCCGCCATTTCCCCGCTTTCGAGGTGTTTCACTTCTTCCTGCTGTTCCGGGTTACCCCGGTCGATGTGAAAGGTGCAGCCCATAGGGAAATGGTCCGAACCAACGGAAGGATAAATGAACAATTTGTCAATAAATATACTCGGGCTATGGAACAATAAATCAAGAGGCGCTCTGAAAAACCAGTAATTGGCATGAAAGGTGGCTAAAATGCCCCGACCGATACGGGCATCAATTAATTTACTTGTCTTTTTAAACAAAATAGAGGACCGGGCCCAGGCTACATTATTGAAATCACCGGTAACAATCACCGGCAGCTGGTAATCCCTTACTTTTTTAGCCACACTCAAGAGGTCGCCATCTCTTTCTTTTGAATTGGTTTCTTCTGTGGGGCTGGGCGGAGGCGGGTGTACCCCGAAGAAAACAAAACGATGGCCGTCTTTGGTCTCCAACTCGGCTTCAATACTGGGGAGATCGTCCGCAACAAAATAGTGTACCTGCAGTTTGTGCACCTTAAGCCTGGTGTAAAAATGCATGCCATAAGTGTTTTCCAGGCCCACTTTCAGGTGGTGCGGATATTCTTGTTCCAGTGTTTCCATGGCCATTTCCCAATCCTTGTTGCTTTCCGCAGTAAGGAAGGCGTCCGGTTGTTCTTCCCGGATCAGTTGGATAAAACGTTCATACTCCTTATTAAACTGGAATACATTGCAGGAAATGATCTTAATACGATCTGATGCATGGCCGGATACTTCCTGTTTTCGTGTCCTCCAGAATTTGGTGTAACGCATCAGTAGGTAAATATGGTATATGATAAAGCCCAATTGCAGTGCCTGTATGGTCCACAAGAACAGGCCGGGTTTTATGGTGAAGAATGCCAAAGCAAAAATGAACAGCTGTAGCAACAGCAGTTGCAGCTTTATGAATTCAGCGACACGGAATACCCAATGCTGATGCTGTATAAAAGGCAAAGCACTAAGCAGGATCAGCAATATAGAACAGGTTTTAATCAATAATTCCATCAATCCGCTAAATTAGATGCTTTGAAGCAAAAAAAAATATAAAACACTGTATTAACCTGGAAAATAATGAGGCCGTCCATCGGCGATTTATCACCCATCAACCATCATTAACGCGCCGTTACTGAGCACCTATGGCTAAATACTCCTTATCTTTATAAAAAAAATCCATGCAAGACCATAAATTAGCCGTGTTGATTGATGCCGATAATGTTCCTTATGCCAATGTTAAAGAGATGCTCGAGGAAATATCCAAGAGTGGTACGCCCACGGTTAAGCGTATCTATGGCGACTGGACCAAGCCGCATCTTTCCGGCTGGAAAAACGTATTGCTGGAAAATGCCATCACCCCGATACAGCAGTACAGCTACACGACAGGCAAAAATTCCTCTGATAGTGCACTGATCATTGATGCGATGGATATTCTTTATTCAGAGAAGGTTACCGGTTTTTGTATTGTATCGAGCGATAGTGATTTTACCCGGCTGGCTACCCGTTTGCGCGAAGCCGGCATGCTGGTTATCGGTATCGGCGAGCGGAAGACACCACCGCCTTTTATAGCAGCCTGTAACAAATTTATCTATATAGAGATCTTAAAACCTGCAGAGAAAGCAGAAGATCTCAAAACTGTGGATAAAGCAGCCACGTCCAAAAGTACAGCGCCGGTGCAAAAGGTGATTGATAAGGTGGATAAACAGACGGTCAAAATGATCGTCAATAGTGTGGATGCTCTTGCT
>CAXYKQ010000381.1:0-5091 GCA_964277835.1 uncultured Edaphocola sp.
CTTCAAAAACCGCGTTGGGATTGTAGTGCATGATATAGGCCTCCACGCCATCGCGCTTAGGTACCAGTTTATCATAAATGGCTTTTTGCTGATCGTCGAGGTCTTCGTACCCGGCGCCCGGGTCGACGGTAAACAGCTCCGGCTGGGCGAAAACTGCCGGTGTGAAGATGAGGCAGCAAAGTGCCCACAGTAGGAATTTTTTTTCATATTGATCATTTTAGGGAAATAAATCAAAATGAAGATATGTATTTTATTTAAATAAAAATAAAGACGCCTATTATTTTTATCGTATCAAAAACCTATGTATAATAATGAATAAAATACTAACTAAACCCGGTACCCTTCAGGGATTCCCGTTCATGTGCCACCAGCATTTCCGCCACCACCTTATCAATCGGCAGGTCTACTTCGTCCGGTAATGTAGCATCAATAGGATAAAAGTATACGGTGCCGGTGTCGGAAAGTTGCGGAATCGAAGCAAAATCGGCAATAGTTACCAGGTAATAGATACTGATGACCTGGCTATCGTTAAACGCAGATTGCTGAAAGAAATCGGTGGTGTAGAAATGCCGGAAATTAAAGGGTTCGATGCCGAGCTCTTCTCTAAACTCGCGTTTCAGGGCATCCAGTGTACCTTCCCCATACTCCAGCCCGCCACCGGGAAATTTGGTAAAAACATGCTGTTTGTACTGCTCAAAGCTAAGCAGTACCCTGTTTTCCCCGTCAATAAGAATTCCGTATACCCGGACATTAAAACGTTTGTCCATCAATAGTCAAGGATTAGTGATTAATCGTTAATGAATCATTGTTACTGATTCGTGGTTGATCGTTAAGCAAAACCTATAAGGTCTCAAAAACCTTATAGGTTTACCAGCAACACTGTCTTAGCGTCCGAAAGTATCATAATTATCCTCCGCGTATTTTTCAAATTTTTTCAGCAGAACGATATTGTCTTTTTCCAATTGGGTAAGCTCCGCGTCCACATTACTGCTTACCGGCACATACCAATCCACCTGGTCAAAAAACTGGCGCACGGATTTTTTCTTAAAAGAATAACCGTGTCTTGCATAAATAGTATTGCGAATGATCTCAATATCCAGTTTTTTCAGGTTTTTAAGATCGGATTCCTTCAGTTTATTTTTAGACGCATTCAAAGTGTATACACTTTCCGAAGCGGCCCGGTAATATTCATTCACCATGGTGTCGACCTTCCCATCCTCGTTCGTGTACAGTTCCGATTTCCTCTTTGCATTTTCCCAATCTACGTACTCCCAATCTTCCGGAAGCATAAGGTTAGGCGTGTAGGTAAAAGGCTGCTTTTTGAGCACAAATACCTTATTCGGACTTTTTACCATCTGGTCATAACAAGCCCAGGTGCCGACCAAACTATCTCCCTGGATCACAAAGGTGAACTTACCGTCATGCGGGTCATTGCCGGGCTCTTCCATCACAAAATTATAGGCATCTCCGTTCACGGTTACCGTGCCACTCATTGGGCGGTCATTGCCTTTCACAATACTGCGCGCAGACACGCCTTTTTCGGTGATCTGGCTGATACTGATATTAATTTTTGCCGGTTCTATATACTCTGCCCTGTTTTCCTCATCGGCATCTTCAAACATCCCTACATAATTACCGTATAGTTCTGTATAAATTTCTTCAACAGGCGCTACCGGCTCTGCAGCAGGGGATTCCATAGATTGGTTGCGCGGGTTTTCATTTTTACAGGCTGCGATTAGCAGTACTAAACTGATCAGGGGTATAAAGTAATTTTTCATTCCGGGATTATTAGTTTAATTATAAGGTTCAAATATAAACTTTTCTCGTGGCGGTTCGATACCGGATCAAAAATTCCACGAAAAGTAAATTGGGAATCCAGCTCAGTCCCGATACCAGGACATAAACATCCATAGGGGCGGGTGCCCATACTTTCACAATGATCACTTTATACAGGCGCAGGGTAATGGCGGACAAAGCCAATGCAAAGCTGCGCATCATATAATGTTTATGTGCTTTATATTGACCGCTTTTTGCGGTTAGCAGGGCTTTAAGCGTAAACCAAAACCAGAGCAGGGCAAGCAGGGAAAAGAAAAAGACCGCCACAGGACCTCCGTTGGCGTGCCAGCCAATAATCAATCCCGAGGGAGCAGCCAATAGCAATACCGTCAATACATATACATAACCAATAATGCGATGTACGCGCCTGTTACGTTGCAACAGCTTATTATTGAACTGCGTGAACCCGGCAGGCAGGCAAAAAATCGCGCTGTAGACATGCAGGTAAAAGACCGGCAGATAATAAGCATAGCCCTGTACCTCCGTCTGTTTGATCTGCAGGAAAGCAATATCCCGCCCCCAGGGAATATACTTCCCGGTAATCTGTAACATCAGCAGGCAAAAAAAGGCAAAACTAATGTACAAAATACGACGGAACCATTTGTTTTTGGCCGGTTTCATGACGATTAATTTAAGCAATCCAGGTCAAAACAACATAATTATTTTCAGATCAAGCTGCTAAATTTCAGCAAATGCAATAGGGACAATACCTGGAATATACTCCCGCTCTTTTTTCAACATCTTGTGCATAACCAAAACATTAAAGCCATTTTCAAATGCCTACTTTTGAATTCGAAATTAAGTCTACCCGGCACGGGCATTTTCCGCTAACAGGAAGGTGAATACAGGAGAATCATGTGAAATTCATGAGCTGTTGCGCAACTGTAAAGAATCATACATTCGATAGCCAGACCGCCTGCCCTGTGTCAAAGACTTTGCTTTCGCAAAAAAGGCATTGTCTGCAACATCAAGCGCATAGCACGCTGTGGCAGCATTGTCGACTCTGAAACACAACAATTAAACCACAAAATATTATCAGGCTATGAGCATTTTTGATTACAGGCAGCACTATAAACCTTTTGAATACCCCGAGGTTTTACAGTTTACAGACGCGATCAACAAATCGTTCTGGGTACATAGCGAGGTTGACTTCACTGCCGACCTTCAGGATTTCCACTCTCATCTTGACGCGCATGAAAGAATGGCGATCAAAAAAAGCCTGCTGGCGATTGCACAGATCGAAGTAAGCGTAAAAACTTTCTGGGGTAATCTCTACCAACACATGCCGAAACCGGAGTTCAACGGACTGGGAAGTACCTTCGCAGAATGTGAATTTCGCCACTCCGAAGCCTATTCCCGCCTGCTGGAAGTTTTAGGCTACAGTTCCGAATTCGAAAAAATCATCGGGGTACCGGTAATTAAGAAACGTATTGCTTACCTGGGCGCCGCTTTAAAAGACGCAAAGAGTACGCAACCGCATGAATACATCACCTCCCTGGTTTTATTTACCATCCTGATTGAAAACGTTTCGCTGTTCAGCCAGTTTGCGATCATCCTTTATTTCACACGTTTTAAAGGCTATATGAAAAATACCAGCAATATCATCGCCTGGACCTCTGTAGACGAGCAGATCCACGCCAATGCCGGTATTTTCCTGATCAACCAGATCAAAAAAGAATTTCCTGAATACCTTAACCTGGCTAAGCAATCCGAAATACAACAAATCATTGATGAGTCTCTGGCGATCGAAGCAGAGATCCTGGACTGGATCTTCGAAGAAGGCGAACTGGAAAAGATCAGCAAAACAGATATCTTGAACTTCATGAAGTACCGCATTGACGACAGCCTCGTGAAAATCGGCATGTCTAAAATCTATAATATCTCTGAAGTGGACTACAGCCCGATGCGCTGGTTTGAAGAAGAAGTATTTGCCAACAGCCTCGACGATTTCTTTGCCAAGCGCCCGGTAGACTATACCAAGCACGACAAGAGCATTACTGCAATGGATTTATTTTAATGATTAATGATAAATGGTTAATGGTAAATGATGATGGTACCTTATAGAAGAATCCGGTAACATTAATAATTCACCATTCACAATTATAAAATATTTTATGGAAAGACTTTGGTGGCTCAACGAAGAAAGTGAGCAAATATTGAACAGGGGATATCTGTTAAAAGGCGAATCTGCAGAAGGCGCGATTGATCGCGTATGTACTGCAGCCGCACAACGTTTATATAAACCGGAATATAAAGAGGGCTTTAAGGAGCTGATTGAAAAAGGCTGGATGAGCCTGAGCTCCCCTATCTGGGCGAATATGGGCACGGAGCGCGGCTTACCAATCTCTTGTTTCAATGTGCACGTTCCCGACCATATTGAAGGGATTACCCATAAACTGGGCGAGGTGATCATGCAGACAAAAATTGGCGGTGGCACCTCCGGCTACTTCGGAGGCCTTAGGGAAAGAGGCAGCGCCGTAACCGATAATGGTAAAAGTAGTGGTGCAGTGAGCTTTATGAAGCTGTTTGATACTGCTATGGATACGATTTCCCAGGGTGGCGTAAGACGTGGCGCTTTCGCCGCTTACCTGGACATTGACCATCCGGATATTGAAGAATTCCTGAACATCAAAAATATCGGTAGCCCGATCCAGAACCTGTTCTTCGGTGTCTGCGTGGCCGACTACTGGATGCAGGAAATGATCGACGGCGATATGGCCAAGCGCGAGATCTGGGCTAAAGTGCTCGAATCGCGCCAGCAGAAAGGCCTGCCCTACATCTTCTTCACCGACAACGTGAACCGCAACAAACCACAGGTATATAAAGACCTGAACATGCAGATCAATGCCAGCAACCTTTGTTCCGAGATCGCCTTACCTTCTTCCAAAGACGAATCTTTCATCTGCTGCCTGTCTTCCATGAACCTGGAATTGTATGACGAGTGGAAAGATACCGAAGCCGTCAGAATGGCGACCTTCTTCCTGGATGCTGTATTACAGGAATTCATTGCCAAAACAGAAGATAACTATTACCTGGCGAATGCGAACCGCTTTGCCAAACGCCACCGAGCTTTAGGCCTGGGCGTATTAGGCTGGCACTCTTATTTACAAAAAAACAGGATTCCTTTTGAAGGATTACGTGCCAAACAGCTGACCCATGAGATCTTCAAGCATATCCATGAAAAATCGGATAAAGCGACCCAGGAATTAGCAGCGATCTATGGTGAACCGGAGGTGTTGAAAGGTTATGGCAGGC
>CAXYKQ010000382.1:0-3722 GCA_964277835.1 uncultured Edaphocola sp.
ATAATTTTAATTGAAACCCGAGGAATAACCGAAATATTTAATTTAAACGATGTTATTAATTTTACTCTTAATCATACCTCTGTTTACCGGGCTGGTCAGTTTTTTACTGAAAGATCCCAAAGCCGTAAAGGTATGGTCTGTTTTCGGCGCACTGGTAACATTAATATTGGCTTCCGTTGCGTTTTGCGGCATTAAAGAGGCGCATGCGCTTAAGGTCGATCTGCAATGGTTGCCTGCTTTAGGCGCCAACTTCAGCCTGGAAGCAACTGCGGGAACATTGCTGATGACTTTGCTTACCGCGATGGCTTTTGTACTGGTTTACCTGGCACAGTGGAATAAAACCATTGAAAACGGTAGCCGTTTTTTTGCTTTAATGGGGCTTTCCGCTTCCGGTTTAATGGGCGTATTTTTAGCCAACGATCTTTTATTATTCTATTTCTTCTGGGAACTGGCATTGATCCCGGTATATTTCCTGGCCGGGCAATGGGGCGGGAAAGACCGCATCAAAGCGTCGATGAAGTTCTTCATCTATACCTTCTTCGGTAGCTTACTGATGCTGGCCGGTTTGATCTATCTTTACACCAGTACGCCTGATTATTCTTTTGCTTATAGCAGCATTGCCACTACGGGAGCGCAATTAACCCCTGAAGTACAAGGTGTATTGTTTACTTTATTCTTTATCGCTTTCGGTATCAAAATGCCGATTTTCCCCTTACATTCCTGGCAGGCTGCTGCTTATGAGCAAAGCTATACACCGGTCACGGTAGTAATGAGCGCGCTGATGGTGAAAATGGGTTTGTATGCTACGATCAAATGGCTGATCCCTATCTTCCCGGATGTAGACCAGATCTTTTACGGCGTCATCATGACCCTGGCGGTGATCGGAATCATTTATGGTTCCCTGTTAGCGATTGCACAAAAAGATATTAAACGCCTGATCGCTTATTCGTCCTTGGCCCACGTCGGACTGATGATCATGGGCGCTTTTTCTCAAAACGAATTTGCTACAGAAGGCCTGTATCTTCAGATGTTCAACCATGGTATCATTATTACCGGCCTTTGGTTGTTAGTAGATATCATTGAAACCCGTTACCGGACCAGGAACATGACCGAGCTGGGTGGTATGGCGGCCAATGCGCCTAAAACTGCGATCGCTTTGGTGATCATTACCTTCGCTTCGGTATCCCTGCCATTGACCAACGGCTTTGTCGGAGAGTTTCTATTGTTCTTAGGCATATTTAATTCTGCTTATGAATGCAGGATCTGGTATATGGCCATTGCCGGGTTAGGCATCATACTGGGCGCTGTCTATATGTTGAATATGGTGCAGAATGTGGCTTACGGCGACCGTAAAGAAATGGCTGTTGCCGACCTGAGCTGGAATGAGCAATTAAGTCTATACCTGATCATCCTGGTAATTATCGTTTTGGGGGTGTACCCGAACATGATCCTGGATTTATTATAAAAATCCTGCCCCTGCAGCGCAGTAGCATTGAGTAATTAAACATTAGCATAAATCGCCAGCGTCTTTTCAGACCGGCAAAAAGATAATAAGATAAATGAAACCATTAATAGCCACCGCAGTATTTGCCATTTTGATGATGTTCGCATCATTGTATGCCAAGGAAAAAAGAAGCCTGAGCAATTTTGCGGCCATCCTGATGCTTGGACTAGTGGGACTTAACATCTGGGAACTGGTAGATTATACCCACCTGTTAAAGGGCGCTGATGCCGATCCCTACCTGTTCCGGAAAATGTTGCGCGTAGATAATTACGCTTTATGGTTTAATGTGCTGATTACAGGAGCCGCCCTATTATATGTATTGTTGTTCCGCAGGAGTATTGAGGCCGTGGGCAAACATGTTGGGGAGTATTACGCCCTGCATTTCTTTATTCTCTGTGGTATTTTCCTGGTGTCTTCCTACAACAATTTACTCATCCTTTTCTTGGGGATTGAATTGATGTCCATACCACAGTACGTATTGGCGGGTTCCGATAAGCATAACCTGAAGAGTAGCGAGGCTTCCCTGAAATATTTTCTTATGGGAGCTTTCTCTACGGGTTTCTTATTAATGGGTATTGTATTGCTGTATGGTGCCATGGGTACCTTTGAACTAAACGGGTTTAATTTCTATAAAACCGGTACGCTCTCTGTGATGGGCGTTTTGGGAATCCTGTTCATGCTGGTAGCAGTAGGCTTTAAAGTGAGCGCTGCGCCGATGCATTTCTGGACCCCGGATGTTTATGACGGGGCGCCCACTCCTTTCACTGCCTTCATGGCCTCCATCGTGAAAGTATCTATTTTCCTCGCATTCATGCGCCTGTTTATGGAAGGCTTTGCCAATATGGATCCCTATTGGAAAGTGATGGTATTAGGGGTAATGGCGGCGCTGACTTTATTGATCGGTAATATCACCGCGGTGTATCAGCAAAGTGTAAAAAGGATGCTGGCTTACTCTTCGATTGCCCAGGCCGGATTTATGATATTTGTTGTGATAGGCAGTGATGTGCTGGCAATGAAAGGTATGGTGCTGTACGCGGTCGCCTACACTCTGGCTACCCTGGGCATCTTTGCCGTATTGGTTAAGTTGAAAGATTATACCTACGATGGGTTTAACGGCCTGGCTAAAAAGGAGCCTTTCCTGGCAGTTGTAGCCGCTGTTTGTATGATGTCGCTGGCGGGTATTCCGCTTACTGCAGGTTTCTTTGCGAAATGGTATGTGCTCGCTTCCGCGATCAAGCAGGACAACACGTTCTGGCTGGTGGTATTCGCATTAGTGATGGCCGCAATCAGTGTGTACTACTATTTCAAGGTGATTATTGCGATGTATTTCAAAAAAGGTGAACCGGAACTGAGCGCTCCTGTGAGCACAATAGACAAGGCACTTATGGCGATTGTCGTTTGTGCGATCATCGTTTTAGGTGTAGCTCCGGAAATGTTGTTTTCCTGGATTTAAATATTCGTGAGTTTGTAAATAGGCAAATTCGTGAATGATTTTACCAGTTAAAGATAGATTATTATGGAAAGACGCAGGTATCGGCTTGCGTCTTTTTGCTTGAAGTCCGAACCTGGGAATAACACTGATGTATCTTGTGGGTGCATTCTTTTTATATCTTAAACTTTCCCGGTATTTATGAAAATTGGTTCCATTGATTTTGAACAATCTTTATTGCGGCGACATTTGATTTTTAAGACATCCCGGTCTTATCAGTTTGATTTGATTTTTCAAATAATGATAAATGTTGTACTATGGCTATTCATGGGAATGATTCTTATGAACTATGCTACCTATGACAGGAATGAAAAATCATTTGTCTATGCATTTATCGTACTCATACTCCTTGTTAATTACCTGCTTTATTTGAAGCTTACAGAGAAAAGGCTAAGTATACTTCAAACCAATAATACCGAAGCATTCAATAGAGATAAGATACTAGCTTTAGCCAAAGAAGAACATTGGGAAATTCGAAAAAACCCAAATGGAATAATCATAACTTTTGAAGATTGCGGGGATATAGGATTAGGAAATAGTAAAAAACATACCCGGATATTTCTTCTGGCTGGCAATGAAGTACTTTTTACGATCTTTACAGAAGGCAGAAGAGTAAATGCTTCGCGTCCTTTTTCAAGAAGCTATCTTAAGTCAGATTTAAATAAAGCGCTTGCTACGATTAAGGATTAAAGTAAAATTAGTAACTAAATAACCGCAGTCATGTACCAT
>CAXYKQ010000383.1:0-2772 GCA_964277835.1 uncultured Edaphocola sp.
GTGGTTACTGTATTGCGCTCCATACTATAATATTTCTTTTAGCAATTCAATATCCTTCAAAGTGATTTCGCGCCCTTTCAGCACCTCATCCCCGATTTCATAATACTGCTTTGTCTTTTTTCCTGCCTGGTTATACTCAATCGTGCATTCTAGCTTTATGCTATTAAATGTTAAAGCATACCAGTCATACCATCCACCATCTTCAAGATTTCCAGAACCTACTAATTTAAAACCTGCAGTTTTTAATTGACTAACCCTTAGTTGCTTGCTCATCGTCCACCTCCTTTTCCTTTCTTAGCTCGCAGGCAGTTATGTCAAGCGGGAGCTGGTGAACAATCCCATTTTCATCACGGTGCAGACAGGTAACAAATTCCCGTGTGATCACCGGGCGGTAAGCCGCATGGATGATGTTTACACCGTCAATAAAGCCAGGGTCACCGCTTTCCTCTGCCAGCTGCTTAAGCTGTAATACACGGCTGCTTTGCAAATTACCCTTAGCGTCTTTTGCCAGTAGTTTACGCACTGCTTTAAGCAGTATTTTACTTTTAGTATCCATAGCAAGGGAATCCAGGAAGACGTTAACTTTCTCCAGGCCGGAATTTACGGTATCATCCCAGCCGTCCCCTGTCCGGTTACCGATAGTAATAGTAGTGCCGGTATCGGTGGTAAATGTGTGAGTTTTCAGATCTCCCCCGCGCCCGTAGGCTTCGTTCTTTAACGCAATTAAGGTTTTAAGCCCGTCAAATACAGCCTGTTTGGCCTGTTGTAATGCGTCCGATGCTGCGGCAAGCTTGTAGAAAAGCGCGGGAATTTCTGCATTTACAAGCTCCTTATATGCTTTCCGGTCTTCCATCATCTTTTTAGCCTTCGCTTTCTCTTCTGCTTCAAGTTCAGCCATTAGGGCTTTTTTCTGTTCAGGCGTTAACGCCTCTAAAGTTATTTTCTCCATTTTTTGTTCCTTTTTCTATTTATAATTAAAACTGCAATTACCACAACCCCGATCCAAAAGGCTAAAGGAACCGATGCTACTGCCAGGACCCACCACCAGCTCCAGGTAATGTAATGAGTAAGTTTTAAAACTATTAATGCAATAGTTAGTAATCCAAAGAAGCCTATGCCTCCGGTTTTTGCGCTGTCTTGTGCCATTTTTAAACGATTGGTTTTATTGTTATTGAAAAATTATTCGTAGGGATTTAACAGGGGAATAGCCATTTTTAGGTAACTTTTCAATTGTGCTATTTTTACCTGTATTATTTGCACCAGGTGCTGATCATGTGCATGGTCACATCTGTTAAGCCATTTATACATACTTAGCAAAGCATCTTCGCGCCTGACGATCTCCTTTTCTGAAAAGTAAATGCTATCATTAAAATCTTCGTGCCTCATAAATATTGTTGATTTATTTCGTTACTGATTTGTAATATCTTAATGCCTGTGTGCGTCTGAATAAATTTGTCATCAAGGATATCTTCAAAGAACCCCTGCAAGGCTAGGGCGTGAGGTGCGCGCCAGGTCATTACAAATTGCTTCTTATAGCCATCCGCTAATCTTACGTTCAGCGCCTCCCGGACTTCGATAAGCAGGGACTGCCATATCCGGCCCATTAGGTTTAATTCATACGGCCAGTCTTCAATCAGGGAAGTAAGCAAGTTCAGTAAGCCTTCAGCCTGCTTTCTTTCAAAATTTACACGGATGGTTTTCATACTAATGAATTAATGACTTTGAAAATTTTGTCCCGGATGGGGTCTTTAATGCTGATCAGGTCTTCTATTTTTTGAATCGCATGGGTGATCGCTGCCTGGCTGGTGTTGTACCGACTTTCTATTGTCGTGCGCGACCTCCTGAATTTCACCATCACCCACCAGCAGGCGTGCCTTGCATCTGTTATTTCTCTTTTGCCGCGTTTACCCAGCAGCTGATCGGGGGTGATCTGCCATTCGGCACAGATCGCATTTTCAATCTCCTTTATCCTTTTCAATTTCATTTCTTACCATTTGGGCCATTTCATCATATGTGCTATCAAATTCGTTTTCTGTGATCATCTTATAAGGGTTGTGCAGTTCCGAATAAAGCATTATGCGCTCTGTTAACCCCAGCTTGCCAACATCATCACTTAAGAAGGCCCGATCCCTGTAGCTCCAGTGAAGCTTCCACCAATCCCAAAATATTTTGCTCCTTTCCATATGGGCCGTCAGTTCCCGGTCTTCAATTATGATCTTCAGGTAAAGCAATCCCCGGACATACTGGAGCGTTGTGTACCGCTCCAGGTCATGGTGCAGGACTTCTATAATTGCATTCTTAAGGTCAACGGGCGGTTGCATTATGCTATTTTCGATTGTATTACACATTGCGTTTGATATTTGGCATGTTATAGTATAGCCTAAAGAATTCTTCGTCCAGTTCAATATCTCGCTCATCAGCGGCGCGCATAGCTGGCTCCAGGTAGTTATTAAGTTCTGCGTAGTTATCTGCAATTCCGTTAAGCAGTTTTTTAAGGCCCGTATCGGTAACGCCTGCCATTTCATAAAATCGCTCAAAATCGGTGTAGGGATTGACAGCCTGCATATACCGGGTTCCGGCTTTAAACCGGCGGCAGAATTGCGGCATACCGTCCTTATTTTTCTTTTTCAGCCTGTCCATTTTGTCGGTTAGCTCTGTAGTACCGATCAATACCAGGGAACAGTATTTAAAAACGCCGTCAAACAATGCTTTTACCATTCCGAAGACGGGCATTTTGAAATTTTCCGCTTCATCAAAAATTATGATCACGTT
>CAXYKQ010000384.1:0-8516 GCA_964277835.1 uncultured Edaphocola sp.
ATTATAAAGATGCTTTAAAAGATGTAGATGCCGAGATTGCAAAAATTCAAACTACACCGGTTTCAAAAGAGGAATTTGAAAGGGTACAAACACAGGTGGAAACGGATTTTGTGCAGCAAAACGCAAAAATTGCCGGTGTTGCAGAAAACCTCGCTACTGCCTATACTTATTTCAGGAATACGAACCTCGTGAATTCTGAACTGGCTAAGTACCAAAAAGTAACCCCTTCAGATATTACCAGGGTGGCCAACAAGTATTTTAATAAAGATAATCGCCTGGTTGTTTATTACCTGCCAAAATCAATGGAACAGAAAAATAAGGACCAATAATTATCTGATTGAGCATTCAAAAATTTTTAATAGTCATTTCGTTCAGCACGAAATTCAAAATATATAAAATGAAAAAGATCACGTTATCGATAGCAGCATTAGCCTTGTTTTCCGCAAGCTTTGCACAAACTCTGGATAGAAGTGTACGTCCTAAAGCAGGCCCTGCTCCTGAAATAAAATTAAAAGATGCGCAAACATTTACTTTGCCGAACGGATTAAAAGTGTTTGTAGTTGAAAATCATAAAATACCGGTAGTTTCCTATTCTTTCCAGTTTGATATAGACCCGGCGATCGATCAGGATAAAGCAGGACTGGACGAGTTTATCGGCTCCCTGGTAACCGCGGGTACCAAAACAAAAACCAAACAACAGTTCGACGAAGCAAAAGATAAAATCGGCGCTTCCATCGCTGCCAGCGGCGGCGGCCTTTTCGGTAGCTCCATGACGAAGCACCAGAATGCATTACTGTCGCTTATGGCAGACGCGATGATGAATGCAGACTTCAAGCAAGAAGAACTGGATAAGCTGAAAAAGCAAGGCAAAGCAGGCCTGGTACAAGCTAAAGTTGACCCGGACGAAATGTTGTCGAACGTTACTAAAGTGCTGAACTATGGTAAATCACACCCGTATGCCCAGCTCACTACCGAGAAGACATTAGAAAATGTTTCATTGGCAGATTGCCAGGAATATTATAAAACCTATTACCGTCCCAATGTGGCTTACCTGGCTGTGGTAGGAGACATCACCCTGGCCGAAGCGAAAACTTTAGTCACTAAGTACTTTGGCAACTGGCAAAAAGCAGAAGTGCCTTCCGTAGCCTATCCTAAAGCTAATTTTCCTGCAAAAACTACGGTAGATTTCGTGCCGAGAGACAATGCGGTACAAAGTGTTGTCGGCGTTTCTTACCCTATAGACCTGAAGCCGGGCACGCCTGACGTGATCAAAGTAAGAATGTTGAACGAGATCCTGGGCGGAAGCGGTACCGGTCGCTTATTCATGAACCTGCGCGAAAAGCATGGCTGGACTTACGGTTCTTATTCTTCATTTGATAATGATAAAGAGGTGGGAAGCTTCCAGGCGTATGCCAAAGCAAGAAACTCCGTTACCGATTCTTCTGTAAGCGAGATATTGGGTGAGATGAAGCGCATCCGTGATGAAAAGGTAGATGCACAGACCTTACAGGATATGAAAAGCTATGTAAGCGGTACTTTTGCGATCGGGCTGGAAAATCCGCAAACCATTGCACGTTACGCTATTAACATCGACAGGTATAAAATGCCAAAAGATTATTATAAAAACTACCTGAAAGCAGTTAACGAAGTGTCTGTAGAGGACATCCAGGCTACAGCTAGGAAGTATGTTAAACCGGAAGCTTCACGGATCATTGTTGTAGGCGATAAAGAGGAAGCATTGAAACTAAAGCGGTTCGCTACAGATGGAAAGATCAACTATTACGATAACTATGGTAATGTGATTGAGGCGCCGGTAACGCTGCCTGTAGAAAAGGCGGAAAATCCCGGTACGGTTAAATCCGGTAATTATAATTATGATGCACCGGCAGCAGCAAACGTAACCGTAGCCTCTGTTATGGACAAATATTTTGAATCGGTAGGGGGTAAAGCGGCCATCGAGGGCCTGAAATCTTTAAGCTCCGATGCAACGCTGGAAATGCAAGGCAATGAAATGTTTGTAAGCCAGAAGATCGTTAGCCCTGATAAATACGCGATGTCTATGAACCACCCGCAGGCTGGAGAAGTATTCCGTATGGCCATTAATGGTACTAGAGGAACCATGAGCCAGATGGGACAGAGCCAGGATATCCCTGCAGATAAGATCGAAGAGCAATTGATGCAGGCTGATTTGCAGGCTGATTTACATCCTGAAAAGCTCGGCTTCACTGCTAAATTAAAAGGCATTGAAAAAGTGGAGGGTAAAGAATGTTATGTGATCGAAAAAACAAATGCTAAAGGCACCAAGATCCTTAGCTATTTCGATAAAGCAACGGGTTTGAAAATCAAAGAAAGCAGTTCCGGTGCGGATGGAGCCGCATCAACCATGTTCTTTGATAACTATAAAGCGGTTAAGAACGGTAATGGTTTTAAAGCGCCTTATTCCATAAAGATTCAAAGTGCACAGGGCAGCCAGGAAATAAAGGTTCAAAAAATGGAAGCCAACGCTACCATCAAAGACAGCGTGTTTAAATAAGTTTTTGGTTTCTTTACAGAGTAACTATAGAAGGCAGGTGAAAACCTGCCTTTTTATTTATACAGAGTTTGGCGATTTTGCAGTTTACTTTTCTATTTTTGCCGGATGTTATCCACAATCAGTAAAGAGTTCAAGTTGTTGCTCCGGGACCCGGTAGGTTTTTTATTATTGCTTATTATGCCGGGTATCCTCATCATTGTGATGGCGGTTACCCAGGATAGTTCTTATAAAGATCTCCAGGATATTGAGTTTGAGATAGCTATAGCCAATCTTGACCAGGGAAATATAGGTACGGAAATAATGAAGGCTATAGATAAGAGTGATAAATTTAAAGTAAAAGAACTGGCTAAAGATACAACCGGGCTTGCAGAAAGCGTGAATAGTGGCGATGTGAAGATCGCAGTGGTAATACCCCCTAATGCAAGTGCCGCCCTGGTAAACGTTTCCAATAACATAGTTAATGCCGTTTCCTCTGGTTCCGGTATCCCGTCGGTCTTTTCGGCTAACCCCGCACTGGATAGTGTAAGGGTTGAAATGTATACCGACCCGGCCCTAAAACCTGCACTGAAGAACGGGTTTCGCTTCGCCTTGAGCCAGTATACTACCCAGGTAAAAATGAATGCCTTAATGCAACGTTTGGGCAAAATGTCGGCTTCTGGTGGCGGAGTCGATACGGCACTGGTGCAACAAATGACCGATGCCTTGTCTTTGAAGGAATCGCAGGACCTGAATGCGGGAGGCCATAAAATGCCTTTAAATTCCGTACAGCATAATGTGCCGTCCTGGACCATCTTCGCCATGTTCCTGATCGTGGTGCCTATAGCCGGTAATATGTTGCGGGAAAGAGAAGAAGGCAGTATTACCCGCCTGCGCCTGATACCAGGTGCACTTCAAAAATCTACGTTAGGGATGATGCTGTTTTATGTAATGGTCTGCACCTTGCAATTTTACTTATTGATCCTTATCGGGATTTATATATTGCCGCTTTTTGATTTGCCGCAGCTGTCGATGGGACAGCAGCCCTGGCATTCTTTCCCCTTAGTAGTCGCTACGGCATTTGCAGCAACGGCCTATGGGTTCTTTATCGGCTCGGCATTTAAAACGGCTAACCAGGCCATGCCGATAGGTGCCGTTTCGGTGGTGATCCTGGCAGCTTTGGGAGGGATCTGGGTTCCCCTGGAGATCTTGCCGCGTATGATGACCAGCATCGCCAACCTAACCCCGCTATACTGGAGCTTTAACGGGATCAATAACCTGTTTGTAAGAGGGCAGGGATTAGTGTCGACCTTACCTTCCATTGGCTTACTCTTGCTATTTGGTACCCTGCTTACTTTCCTGAGCCTGCTTATCGCGAAAAAGCGTGTTAATTAAAGATATGTCCATGCCCTATCTGGAACTTCTTTAGTAAATTTGTTCGATAAGGTTTGGATTTTATGTGGAAGTACCTGGTGTTTTTTTTATTGTTTTTAGCCAGCCGGCAGTTGCAGGCACAGTTTTCGCAGGCAGAAGTGTCGGTAAACGGGCTGACCTGCTCCCAATGCAGCCGTAGCGTAGAAATGGCATTGAAGCGGCTTGATTTTATCTCGAAAGTGGAGATGGACCTGCAAGAACCGAAAGCCCTGGTTGTATTTAAAAAAGATGCTAAGATCAATTTCTCCAGACTAGCAAAAGCGGTCAGGGATGCCGGGTTTTCAGTAGGCGCTGTAAAAGCGAGGTTGGCGACATCTGCAGATGCTGCCAGCGCCTGTTTCCTTGATAATAAGATCATGTATTTCAATGCGGGAGATGCGGTGCAGCCAAACCGCGGATCAAGCCTGCTTTTATTAGATAACGAGTTGATCAGTAAGACGGAGCTGGATAAATATAAACAGCAAATCAGGCGAATGCAACCTTCGGGATGCGACCATCAGGCAAAAAAGACTATTCCTTTTATTTTATTGAATTAAGAAAGCTCCACGGTATATGAAAGGTCCTGTAAACATTATCTTCCCGGCTCTGCTCCTCTGCCCTTTCGGTATGCAGGCACAGGAATTATTTCCCAATACAGAGCCTGCCAGTAATATTCCCAGGAAAACATTAGGCATTCGCTTAATGGGAGAAGCTTATAGTGAAGGTCACGGCTTTATCCGCAATACAAATGCATTGAGGCTTATGTATGGGCTTACCCCGAGGTTGTCGGTGTACCTCACCGCGGCCAGTTCCAACCATCATAAAAAAACTTTACCCTCCGATTATCCTTATCACAATACCCCCGAACGTGGCGTATTTAAGCCTTACGAGTTCAATGGCTTAAGTATGTATGCCAAGTACCGTTTCCTGAGCAGGGATGAGGAAAAATCTCATTTGCGGATGGCGGTATATGCGGAAGGCTCTACGGTCAATTCTGCACATGATGAAGGGGAGCCCCGGCTGATGGATGATACCAAGGGCTTTGGCTTTGGCTATATCGGTACTTATCTGAAAAATAAATTTGCCGTATCCCTTACGATTGGCGGCATTTTCCCGGGTAAATTTAAAGGGGCGCAAGCAGATGTGATTAAGGGGATGCCTGATATCCCTACTACGGTTCAGTACCCTAATACGCTTAATTACAGTTTGTCGATGGGCTATCTTTTATGGCCCCGGAGCTACCATAGCTATAAGCAAACTAATATTAATGTTTATTGTGAACTCATGGGAAAATACTATGGCGATACCAGGGTCTGGGTTACCCCTGCGGGGGTGCCGGAGTACCTGGTGGAAACTGCCTTTATTCCGCCGGCTTTACGTAAAGGCTATTACCTGGATATCGTTCCCGGTGTGCAATTTATCTTCAATTCCAATACGCGGGTTGATCTGTCCCTGCAACTTCAAGGCGTAAAAATGTCTTATGCCCGTGTCTATCCGCAGGTTAATTTCGGTATACAGCATTACTTTTACCTGAAGTAAAAAACCTGCACTTTAAAGCAGGTTTTTATTTGAAATTTTCATTACATCGGGCTTGTTGCAGGCTCATTCAATTATCAGGCCACTTATGGTGAAGGCCCGGTATCAAAGGCTCTGGAGTTATTTACTCAATTCAATTTCATACAACTCAGGCCATAGTTTACCCGTGATGTAGATCTTTTTAGTCGCCTCATCATAAGCGATGCCATTAGGAACATCCACGCCGGGATAGATGTTTCTTACCCTTTGCCAGAGCTCATTGACATTTATTTTTCCCACCACATTGCCGTCTTTAGGATCTATCTTGAGTATATAAGGGCTGGTATATTGATTGGCATAGATAAAGCCGTCAATATATTCCAGTTCATTCAGGTATTGTGCGGGATAACCATCCTCTTTGACGGGTATCGTTTGCAGCACCGTAAAGGTCGCCGGGTCATAAAAATAAAGATTGTTAGAACCATCGCTCACCATCAGCTGTTTGCCATCGGTAGTAATGCCCCAACCTTCAGTGTTCAACCTGAATTCTTTTACTTTTTTGAAGTCGGGTAGTGTATAGACAAACACGACATTGTTCTGCCAGGTAAGCTGGTAAATAGTATCATTCAGGATGGTGATGCCTTCGCCGAAGAATTCTTTATCTAAAGCATGAGTTTTTTGAGCTTTACCAGTGCCGAGGTCAATCTTCATGAGCCTGGACTTGCTGTTAAGCCCCGTCCCTTCATACATATCGCCCTTATAGACAATCAAACCTTGCGTATAAGAGCCCGTATCGTGCGGGTAGGTTTTCTTAACCGCGTAGCTGATATTCGCTACTTTAGAAACGGCTTCCTGCGCCGGTTCATCAATGACCACATCATCTTCTTTTTTAGTGGTATAAAAGTAGTAGATAAGGCCAATGACCAATAAAAGAACGATAATCAATATTCCTTTGGAACCTTTTTTCATTGTTGATGATATAATATATTAAAATTGTGTGTTGCCAAATGTAAGCTAAAGATATTTTAAAGATCGGTTAATTTACAAAATACATCTCTATCGCTCCCTTTCCTTTTGTCTCTATAGAACCGCGGGCCTCGCAATTAAACTCATTTTTTATCAGTTCGAAAGTGGCAGCAGAAACATTGATCCTGCCGGGTTGGCTGTTTTGCTCCATACGTGCAGCGGTGTTTACCGCATCTCCCCAGATGTCAAATGCGAATTTTTTCACGCCAACTATGCCGGCGACTACCGGGCCTGAATTAATACCGATCCGGATATCCAGCGCGGTTGCTTTATTGGTTCTGCGCGCAGCGATAAATGACAGGATATCTTTTGCCGCCAGTACCGCCTTGCGGGCATGCTCCGGATCGGGTGAGGGCAGGCCGCTAACGGCAAGATAAGCGTCCCCTATAGTTTTGATCTTTTCCAGGCCATGGCGCTCCATGATCTGGTCAAATGCGGTAAAGCATTCGTTCAGCTCCTCGATCAGTTCCTCCACTCCTATCTTTTCGGCATTGGCCGTGAAATTTACAAAGTCGGTAAACAGGACAGAAACTTTGTCGTGCAACTGGGCACTGGTGCTCCCTTTCTCTTTAAGCTCTTCAGCAACTTCAAAGGGGAGGATATTTAAAAGCAATTCATCTGATTTGTTTTTTTCCAGGGCAATCTTCCTATTGTCTTTTCGCTTTTGTGCGTAGGACCAACCTGTGATCACCAGCAGTAAACCAGCCAGGCCTACTCCCAGTGCGGAGAGGTTGCGGACATTCCGGGCACTTTGTAGCTCCGCACCGGCTATGGCATCTTTCTTCTCCTGTTCCAGGCGGGCAATTTCTTTCTCTTGTTCGTATTTTAACCGGGCTGCTTTTTGTTCCTGGTCATACTTAACTTCAATCTCCTTACGTTTTAATTTCTCTTCATGAATTAGCCTTTGTCGCTCCTCCTCGGTTTTGGCAGCAGCTTGCTTTTGTTCATAATCATGCCTTAGGGCTTCCAGCTCCATTTCCTTTTGTAAATTCAGCAATTTGGTAGCTTCTTCCAGTTTTATCCTGGCTTTCTCTCTTTCAATATTCAAATCCGATTCAACTGAACTCAGCGTACGCATTTGCGAAAGACCAAACAGGCTGTCTTTAAGGGTGGTACTTAGTTTGTAATTGTTGTATGCGTCCTTGTAGTCCGATAGGAGCGTATAAGCGTCTGCTAAGAGTAAGCGATTTTGTATTATTTCATGCGGGGATACAAAGCCGGTCGTTTGTGCGGCAGTTTTTTCCAGGTCTTGTTCAAAATCCTGAATAGCCGTCTTTAACTGCGCTCTCTTTTCCGGGTTACTGTCGAGGTCCATACTGTCTGCCATCAATATATTTAAACGGATCCTTTTTTGCTGGGCGGGGTAGTAGACGGCCACCGGATTATTAGCGGGACTTATCGCTATGGCCTCTTTGATTAACTGATCTGCTTTTGTGTAATTTTTTTTGTCTGATGCTACAGAAGACAGCGCGTATAAGGCAGTACTTTCGCCTATTTTATACCCTATTTTCCTGAAGTGATCTTTAGCTTGCTCCAGGACCGCATTTGCACTGTCCAGGTTTTTAGAGGAGGCCAGAGAAACCCCCAATTGCAAGTTAATCGAGGCAACTGCATCCTGGTTATTTTGCCGGGCATAGAAATTTCTTGCTTTGACAAATTCCTCTGCAGCTCTTGCATAGTCAAACGTGAAATTATAGAGCGCCCCCAATTGCATGTGCGCGCTCCCTATTTCAACCGGGTATTTTTCCTGTATGAATTTGAAATATTGATCGGAGGTTTTAAGCGCCTGGTCATATCTCTGGGAAAATGTATAAGTGCCGAAAAGCCCTGAATAAGCAGTATAAACCGTATAGTCATCAACACCATTGCCAGTGTTGTAGAGATCAATTACTTCTTTAAAAGCATCAGCCGAGGCTTCATATTGGTGCTTATTTTGTAGCAATGCTCCTTCAACAGAGCGCACGCGGGCATACCGCATGATATCTTTTTTATCGTTGAAATAAGCAGCTGCGGGAGCCAGGAATTTTTCACTGTTGGCGGCATCTCCTTTTTC
>CAXYKQ010000385.1:0-6015 GCA_964277835.1 uncultured Edaphocola sp.
TGGGAACAAAACATTAGCCGGGCCGGGATCCTCAATACGCCAGCGGGCAGCAGCCCGGAACAGGAATGGTTCCGGGAAGGATTGATCCATTACCTGGTGGAAGGATTTAGCTATCGAGACAATAGCCACCTTTATGTAATGCTGCAAAACAGCGCTGCTCCTGATATCACTTCGCTCATCCGGGATGCCGACCCTGAGCAGCAATTGCTGCTGGGCCGCGGGTTTTGCTGGTTTTTAACCCGGCATTACCGAAAAGATGCCTTAAAGCAGGTTTTGTTTCAATTGAAACAAAGGCAATCGTTTGCAACAGCAATACGCCTGGTTACCAAAAGAAACTGGGAGGAACTGATGACCATTTATGCGGCCTACCTGAAGCATATCTATACCCTGCCCGGCAACCAGTTCATCACGGTTGGTGATACCGGGAACCGTAAAGCAACTTTTGGCATAACAGACACCCTTTTCCCCGCCTCGGCAAAGCGGGCAAGGGTATGGTCGCGGGTGAATAATAACCGAACAGCGGTGTACCTCAAACAGAAAAAAGAAGATAAATTGCTGGGCGCTTTTCGTACCCCCTTATGGCTGGCACCGGTAAAGGTTGATTACCCGCTGGTGGAAGTGTACCAGGATAAAATATACCTGCTAAACCTGGATAAAGGGACGCATACGGTGAAGATTTATAATGCTGCAGGGGTCTTGATACGTACCATAGAGCTGCCGCAGTTGATACAAGGCGTGTGCGACTTTAAAGTAAAGGATGAAAATACCTGGCTGATGGCTGCTTATACGCAGGGGCGCAGCGACATCATCAGTTTTAATCCAAAAAAATATAGCCTGAAAAGTTTAACCAATGATCTTGCTGATAATACCCGATTAAGTATACGCCAGGATATGGCGGAGACGATCAACTACCGCTCAGGCTTTCCGCGGTCGACAAATAGCAGCACAGGTATTCCTGCCAAGGCCTATGGCACTTATCAAAAAGGGCTGGAGGCCAAAGACCGGCAGGAGGTTTTGCTGCGGAGCGACAGCCTTGATTTTGCTACCGTACTTCAATCCTACAAAGGAGACAGAGGTTCCGTACCGGGGTACCAACGGTATTGGTTGCAGGATTATGTGAAACAACAGGCAGAAGCCGATAGCCTGTTACGGGTGGAACAGAAACGCAGGGAGGAAAGTACTCCTTCTTTTCTGTCCGGCGTACTTGCCCATGCACAAGGTACCGATACCACAAAGGCAGAAAAAGAGTCGGTCTATGAATCCCGGAATGCCCGACCTTACCTGCTCCAGCTGAGTAACCTCTGGTTCAACGCCTCGGTCAACAATGATTATTTTATCAATCGTTTACAACCTTACCAGGCCCAGCTCGGTATTTATAAGTTCCCGGAAGTCGGCGCTATGCTTACGGGTGGTTATGCCGACCTGTTCGACAACCACGAGTTCAATATAGGCTACAAAATGCCCGCAGGTACAGAAGGCAGTGATTTCTTTTTCCGTTATAAAAATAAGCAACAGCGTACCGATTGGTGGCTGATGTATTACCGCAAGGTAGAAAGCCTCAGCCCTACCGCAGCCAACCAATGGCTGGATGCCCAGGGCAGGCCTTACCCGTCCAGTGCGAAAGTAAAAAGCTTCTATTATGAGGCGGGCGTCGACCATCCATTTAATTATAACGCCGCACTTAGTTTTAGTATAGCCCTGCGCCAGAGCCGTACCGTATTCCTGGCTACCGATCGATACAGCCTGCAGTACCCGCCGTTGAAAGAATTATGGAATATCAACACATTGGGATATACTTATAATAACATCCGGTCCACAGGAGAAAATGATTTGTTGTTAAAAGGGTTTAAATACAAGGCAATATTGGACGTCATCCTGGGGGTGGAGCGAAAAACCAGGTTCAGTTATGGCATTACGCAAAGCCTGGACTGGTACCAGCCGCTTAATAGCTGGCTCAACTGGCACCAGCATATTGCGTGCGGCTATAGTGGTGGCACGGAGCATATTTTGTACAATTTTGGCGGGATGGATAATAATGTGATCGTGCGTATAGATTCCAGCGCAGTGTTTGCCCAGGAGGCCCCTTATATTTTCCAGCAATTAGTTACGCCTTTGAGAGGGTTTCAACAAAATACCATGTGGGGCAATGCTTATGGATTGATGAACGCGGAGCTTTTTGCGCAGGTCTTTAACGGGATGCTTTCCGGCAAGACGAATTTTAGTTTCCTGAACGGTTTACAGCTGGGCGCTTTCGCCGACCTGGCTTACAGCCGCGCTACCTGGCAGCCTTCGGCGGAATGGCAAAGAAGGAACAGTTTCGGGCTCAGCCTGAAGACGATACTGGCCAGTTATCCTATCCGGGTGGATTTGGCTTTTCCTTACAACCTGGATCATAAGCCCATGGTTCATTTGTCGTTGAAGTTGTAGGGAATGGCTTTATTGGGCTCATAACTAAATGTGATTTAAAATAGTTAGTGATTTTTTTGCAAAAAATACTATAATTCATTTCGTAATTTGAGGAACAAGTAGACTCTGCTCAAGAGGTTGTTCTTTCTATGATTCATTTTTCGAACCAAATAAAGCGGTTATTATCTTTTATTCCGGTGTATTACCAGTAAACATAATATACATTCTTTACTTAAATCTCTTTATATTTTGTTTACGTAAATGAGTAACGTATAAAGATCCAAAAACTAACCTCATTTTTTAACATATTTTCAAAACAAATAAAGGTTGATGAAATCAATATCATCAACCTTTACTAAGATTTTTCACTCAAAAGATTTACTAATTACATTACCTATCATTTTCAATATTAAACTTCTTTCACTTAAAAAGAGATTTATACTTAATAAACGTAATATAAAGACAGGCTGTTTTCTGCTCCCTATATTATTTTAAAGGTAGATCAATTTAGTACAGAGTTAAATTAGCTTGATAAACTTCTATTAATCTTCTAAAAATACTTATTCTTTATTTACTTCTTTTTAGCAATTCAAAATTTACTTGACAAAATTCCCTTATATCTTCATGATCGTTATCGACATTTGCTTCCTCAAATAAATGCTTTGCTTTGGAAATTGATTTTTGAACATATTGACCGTAGAAGTGCATCTTTCCTATATAAAATAAAACTTCTTCTTTAGTATATTGTGTAATATAATCACTCTGATAAGCTTTATTGAAAAGACTATAAGCTTTTTTATAGGATTTTTTTGTTCCGAGTCCCTCATAATAATACTTACCCAATTCAAATAAAGCCTCTCCATCATTCGGTTGGTTCTGTATTACGCGTTCAATCCATAAAATACTATCGCGATAATTTGCCTGGCTCTTATATGTCATAGCTATAGCATATCCAGCTTCATTCAAACCCAGCTGAAACGCTTTTAGATACAAGTCCAATTCTCTGTCTATGCTCTTTTCTACAATATCCCCAATACCATAAAATCCTCCAAGATTATGACAAGCATATGGATGCTCTTGTTTGCAAGACTTTTCAAACCAATAAAAAGATTTTTTTTTACAGGTGTACGCATTTAGTCCACTCTTAACCTGATTCATAAATTGTTCATCCTGATAAAGTGTACCTAATTGAAACTGCGCCTCTGAATTTCCCTTATAAGCTGCCTTTCGAATAAGCGACAAGTATTCTTGTAGTAATTGAACTGATGCTTTTTTACTTACTAATCCACTTGTAGCTCGCTCAAATATTTCATATGCCTTTTCTATATTTTTATTCATAACTATTATAGTATTTTATTGCGTCGGAGGAGCACGCCAACCTCCTTTTCCATTATTCATTTTAGGATCCCACAATTTACCTGGTTTAGTTTCTCCATTAGGTCCTTTTTCCCTTAAATGCTTATTAGGATTGGGGCTACCAGAAGGCTTTGCTGATCTTCCCCTTTCTCCTTTAATCCAACTCCAAGCATTACTTGCCCCTTGTGAGATGTCGTCCCAATATACGTATGTATAAGCACTAACTATTATTGCTCCACCGATAATGTCCCCGACAGGCACTGGTCCATCAGCGAGAGCGGCTGCCGCCGCGGCAGAAAGCGCTCTTTTAATAACCAGGTCTCCGGGCCCACTAGCAACCGCATTAAATCTAGATATTGACAAGTTGTTTACTTTGCTAGTAGTTTTATCTTTAACTTTATCAGTAACTTTTGGCATTACATCTCCACTATTAGTTTGACTAATAGATTCTATTGTTATTCCTCCTCCAGGAACCTCTAAATTGACTCTCATATTTCCGCTATAGGCATCTGACAAAGCATATTCTACTAAAGCGTTTATTAAATTAGAGGTTTCTACGGCGTCTGGTATCTGGCCTTTGCGAATGCTCGCCATCATGCTTTCAGACAGCCTCTCCATAGATGCGGATCCATGTGCACCCATCATCATTGCTTTTGCAAAAGAAGAGAAGGTGGCCGCATAATACATAGCCTGGTTATACACCGTCATATCCAATCCGCCTAATGCATCTGCAGGGGAATAAAGCATCCCCAGCGGATCCACCATACTCACCGGGTTACAACCCATCGCATGGTAAGGACTCAATACCTGTTGACCGCCTGCATCGGCCAATGGATCTACACCCAGGAATCGTCCTAACTGCGGACTCCTTCGGCAAGCTAAGGGCAGGCCAAGTTGCCGGTTAATATTTTTGCTCTTGTTAAATATATTTTTATGGCGCCATTTCTGGCTGTTCGCTTGTAGTCCTCGCAATAAAAATTCCTGGCAGATAATGCCTGCTTGCTGATTAAACCTTTATACTATTACGCCGCTTTTGCTGCGGGCTACCGCTGCCATCCGGGGCGCGGTTTAACTCCGAAAGGCATTTTAGCCGATAAAATACGAGGAACAGACAAATAGCCCATTCCGCGTATTTTAATCTAAAACTTTTTTAATGATATCCAGATAATTAAATAAAGAATAATACCTCATCATCAACTTTGATATAGTTTCAATTTATTTTATTTAATAAATAAAGGTCTGTAAGCATATATAATCTTAGTTTATCTTCCTTTGCGGACACATTCATTAGGGTTTTACTGGACGATAGTGAAAATGCCAAATTGAATTGGTCACCTTATCTTAGAGTACATCTAATTTATTGGTTTTTACCATTTTTAAAACATTTCTATGCTATGCATTAATGCTCGTGAACCTGGGGGTCAGCAATTCCTTTTGAATTTTCGATAGCCGGTACAGCCGTCATATTTTCTTATCGTTCCATTTTTCCCTCACCTCGCAACAATGCAAAAAGCTTACGTAAGCCGCAGGAAGAATAATGATCTGCCAGGCGCCTTAAGACTTAACAATTGCTTCTTTGTCGTTTTACGCTTTGATAATAAAAACCCGAAAGGGAATACGTGACAGTTAATTTGAACCAGTTAATTCAACTTCAATATTTTCCTTTTTAGATTTCAAAATAACTTTCCTAATAATCAAAAATAGCGTGCTGACTTTAACACTATACTGATGAATTTCTCGTTTATCATCGACAGCATATATGTAAAAGATAGTTGTATTATTTATCTTTCCAATTTCTGGTACTGGTTTTACTATAAATTTCCCTTTATCAAAATCACCCTGACTAAACAAACCAACAAATTTAGCACGTGTAAAAATTAAATTTTTAGCGTATAAATATGGTTTAATATACTTTCTTACAACTGCAGTTACCACTAAATTATATACTAAAATATTAAAAACAATAATTAAAAAAAAAGCTAAAACTAAAATCTTAATCACGAATATCGGCATCGTCATACAATTTACTCTTTTATTTTTTTTGAAAATCCTATTCTAAAATTAACTTCGACTCCACTTCCGAATTGCATATTTAATGAGGGATCAAATCCCCAAAACCAATCTATCATCTCTCCAGAGTCATCAAACTTTAGCTTTACGCCTAAACCAATAATACCTTATTTAGATGGAACAACCCGCTTTCCTATAGCTTGCCAGGCAGCAAAATTTAAAAATTTTCCCCCCAATACTACT
>CAXYKQ010000386.1:0-5453 GCA_964277835.1 uncultured Edaphocola sp.
AAATGAAAGAGGGTTTTCACATCTGGGCACTGGAAGCAGGCGGGGACGGTTCATTGATCAACACCGAGATTAACCTTGAGCAGTTTGATATTCACTGGGTAGATGCCGACTGGCGGATCAGTAAAAAGCCGAAAACAGAAACCTACGATTATATCGAGGGCGCAGTCAATTACTTTGATAAACAAGTACAATTTTCCCGCAACTTTACGGGGGCAAAAGGTAATGTGATCAAAGGGACTGTGACGTATCAATCCTGCAACGAATCCATGTGTTTTCCTCCGGAAGACTTCCCGTTTGAAATAACGATAGAATAGCTAATTCTTAGTGGTTAACGGATTTTAAAGAGCCTTTAGTCTAAAGATACTAAAGGCTCTTTTATTGTTAAAGTTGCTACCCATTCTCATTAGTACACATGCTGCCCGCCGTTAATGGCATAGTTGGCCCCCGTGATAAAGGCGGTTTCCGGAGCAGCCAGGAAGGAGACTAGGTGCGCAATTTCACCGGTACCCCCAAGACGGCCGACAGGGATGCCGGAAATAATCTTGTTACGTACTTCTTCGGGTACGGCCATTACCATATCAGTTGCTACGTAGCCCGGTGATATGGTATTTACTGTAATGCCTTTATTGGCCACTTCGATAGCCAGGGTTTTGGTAATGCCATGCATGCCGGCTTTGGCAGCTGCATAATTTACCTGGCCGAACTGTGCCCGCTGTCCGTTTACCGAAGAAATGTTGATGATGCGGCCATAGGCCTGGTCGATCATTTGGTTGATGACATGACGGCTACAGTTGAATACACTGGTCAGGTTGGTGGCAATTACATCCGCCCAGTTTTCTTTGGACATTTTCTTGAAAATGCCATCCCGCGTGATCCCGGCATTGTTCACCAGTATGTCTACAGTACCATGGTCTTTTTCAATGGCCGCGATCATTGCTGCTACCTCATCAAAATCACAGACATCCGCTTTATATAAATGAAAATCATAGCCTTCAGCCTGCATCTGCTCCTGCCACTCCCTTGCTTTGTTCTCCGAACGGTAGTTGGCACAGACGATATAACCGTCGTTACTCAGGCGTTTGGCAATATGGGTACCCAGCCCGCCGGTGGCGCCAGTGACAAGTGCAATGTGTTTTTTCGCTGCATTCATAGTATTTGATTTAGTTATTAAAGATAAAAGGTAGGAATAAAATGTCAAAATGAAGAAAACTTTAATTATCTGAGCTGGTTTTTGAGATCGATTATCTTGTGTTTCAGGCTATTGGATCGAATAGTGGAAATCGCGCATTTATTACCAGCGACGGGGAGCCGTGGAATGGCTCATTTCAAAGCAGCCAAATAGAAATGTTGCGGTGCTACAGAGGGGATACAATGCGTTTCCCGTCCCACGGAATGCGGGCGCCCATAGTGCCGCGAAATGATTGCCATCTTGATTTCCTGCTTTTTAAAGGAATAAATGCATCAGGACCGCGCAAATCATGCGTATCAATGACGGGCATTAAATAATTATAGGGTATGATACTATCATAAACGATGGGTAAATGCTGGATATGGGTTTCAAACCGGTGCGCCGTAAACCGTTTCGTCAAAATGCTTTGCAGCGGATCGGTACATAAAGCGATGCTTTTGAACCCCAGCGTACGCGCCATCTCGTAGCCGTAAAAAATATTCTCAACGCTATGCTGGGCCTGGGTTTCAGTAAAAACATGCGCTGCTGGTATGCCAAGAGCTACGGCGTATCGCTTCATGTATTCCGCTTCTACATAAGGGCTGTGCACCGCGCCGCCGGAAACGATGAAATTGCGCACAATGCCTTTATCGTATAAAATTTTTGCCCAAAGCAATCGCGCTTTCATCAGCGTGTCCCATTTTTGACCGTCGAAGGGGTAGCCGGGAATAATCCCCACATCATAGCTTTTATCGTGCTCTACTACTTTAGAGAGTAGTTTTTGCGGCCTTTTGTGGATCGGGTAATTACAGGAATTGCCCAGCGTAATTACTGCGAGCAAAAAAGTATAAAGTGTCCACCTGGTTGTACGGTCCTGTATCATATTAATATACGAATATAAACTATAAAAGGCAAGCATTTTTGTAAAAATGCCTGCCTTGACTTTATTTTAGGTTTAATTTACTTTTTTGTTTTAAACTGGTCCTTACGATGCGACCAGTAATATACCTGAGGCAGCACGGTAAGGGAGAAGATCATACAGGTGATGAGCCCGCCCACGATCATAATGGCCAGCGGTTTTTGAATCTCGGAACCCATACCATCAGACAATGCTGCGGGTAATAGCCCTAAGGAACCCATTAAAGCAATCATAACAATCGGCCGGATGCGGCTGTATACTCCATCAGAAATAGCCTGCTTCAGCGAATATCCTCTATTCAGGTTATCCCTGATCACCCCTATGAGGACGATGCCATCAATGGTGGCAACACCGAACAGGATAATGAACCCTATACCGGCAGAGATACCAAAGGTAGTGCCAGTGAGCCAAAGAGACAGGAAGCCGCCCACAAAGGCAAAAGGGAGGGTCAGGGAAGCTACCGCCATATCTTTCAGGTTGCCTTTAAAGTTCATGTAGAGTAAAAACATGATCAGCAACAGGGAAACCGGAACAATCATCGCCAGCTGTCGGGTCGCGCGGTTCTTGCTTTCAAATTCTCCGGCCCATTGCATTTTGTTGTGCTTGGGCAGTTTAATTTTTTGCGCGACCACCTGTTGGGCTTCTTTAATAGTACTGCCGAGGTCACGGCCCTCTACGCTAAACCCTACGGCGATGTAGCGGCTGCCTCCTTCCCGGTAGATGAAGGCCGGCCCGGTAATATAACTGATCGTTGCAATCTCTTTAAGGGGCACTTTTTTACCATCCTCGGTGGGGATCAGTATTTCACCGATCTTGGTTTCGTTGTCACGGTACTCTTTCGAAAAGCGCAGGCGTACATCAAACATTTTTTCACCCTCATAAAACTTTGTGGCCGCCTGGCCGCCGATAGCCATAGCGACGACAGCCTGGGCGTCCGACACATCTACCGCATAGCGTGCCAGTTTAGAGTCGTGCAATTGTATCCTTAACTCCGGCTGGCCGATATTGCGGAATACATTCAGGTCTTTGATGCCCTCTACCGGCCGGATGGCGTCGGCTACCTGGTCCGCATAGTTTTCCAGTTCAAACAAATCGTCACCGAAAATTTTTACCACCAGCGAGCTCTTTACGCCGGCTACATATTCTTCTACATTATCCTGGATAGGCTGGCTGAAGCCAAATACTACGCCGGGATAAGTTTCCAGCTCAGCCCTTAGTTCGGCTATGAGTGCTTCCTTGCTGACCTTTCTTTTCCAGTCACCCTGCGGGTAGAGCTGGATATGGAATTCAATGTTGAAAAAACCGGTTGGGTCGGTACCGTCATTGGGGCGGCCTACCTGGCTGAGCACGAATTTTACTTCTTCATAACTCCTTACTTTTTCGCGGATCTCTTTAGCAATTCTCTGAGTCTCATTGATGTTAATACTATTGGGTAGCGTAGCCCTCACGTATACAGATCCTTCGTTGAGTTTAGGTAAGAACTCCGATCCATAGAAGGAAAAGCGCACGATACAGATCGCTACAATACCGATGAAAATAGCTACTGTGGCTTTTTTATGCCGCGTGCTGAATTGGAACAGGCGGAATAGATTATTGCGGAAGAAACGGGATATCTTGTTCTCCTTCTCTTCAATGTCCCTGGTCAATAGAGCTTTACACATAGCCGGAACGTAAGTCAGGCTAAGCAGCAGGGAGCCTAGCAGGGCATAGCCTAAAGTAAATGCCAGCGGGGAGAACATTTTACCTTCTACTTTCTGGAAAGAGAAAATTGGCAATAAGGCAACGATCAGGATGGTCAGCGCAAAGAAAATATACGTTGCGACACTACCGGCCGATTTCTTGATCAGCCCCAGTTTACTCATCCGGTTAAACACCGGCATACCTACTTTCTGTGCTTTGTGTTCCATAGCAACGAATACCGTTTCTACAATGACTAAGGTGCCTTCCAGCAGCAGGCCGAAGTCCAGTGATCCCATGGAGATCAGGTTGGCCGGTAAGCCCTGGATGCGCAGCATGATCAGCGCAAAAAGAAAAGATAATGGAATAACAGAAGCGACAATAACTGTAGTACGCCAGTTATACAGGAAGATGAAGACGATCAGCGATACCAAAGCAATACCTTCTATTAGGTTTTTACTAACTGTTTTGATGGTCGTGTTCACCAGTTCGGTACGATCTACAAAAGGCTCAATTTTTACATCTGCGGGTAATATACGGGCATTGATGTCGCTGATCTTATCTTTAAGTTTTGCGATCACCTCATTCGGATTCTCTCCGCGCAGCATCACCACGATCCCTTGCACCAGGTCATCTTTCCCCTGCAGACCCACCTGTCCAAACCTTGGCTTGGCGCCGATTGCAACACTTGCTACATGCTTTACCAAGATGGGTGTATTGCCTTTTGTTGTGATCATGATGTTTTCAATATCTTCCACACTTTCCAGCAGGCCCACACCGCGTACGACATAAGCCTGGGTACCTCTTTCGATCACGTCACCGCCTACATTGATATTGCTTTTAGAAACGGCCTCGAATACTTCAAGCGGCGATAGGTCGTAATTAGCCAGTTCTGTAGGGTTGATCTTGATTTCATAAATCTTTTCTTCTCCGCCAAACGAAATGACATCAGCAACTCCGGGTACTTCAACCAGTTCCCGGGAGATGACCCAATCCTGTAGGGAAGTCAGCTCTTTGATCGGGCGGTCGCTCCGGATGACGTAGCGGAAAATCTCTCCGGTAGCGCCGTAAGGAGGCTCCACTTCTGCATCAGCGCCTTCCGGTAAGTTGACAGAACTCACGCGGTTGTTAGCATATTGCTGCGCGTAAAAGTCATCTACTTCATCATCAAACACTACCGTCACGACCGACAAGCCAAATAAGGAAATGGAGCGTACCTGGTATTTTTTAGGAATGGTGTTCATCTCCCTCATAATGGGCAAGGTGACGAATTTTTCCACTTCTTCTGCGCTTCTTCCCGGCCATTGGGTAATGATCCTCGCCCTTGTGTTCGTAACATCAGGAAAGGCTTCGATAGGGGTTTTCATTAAAGCCACTACTCCGGCTACGGCCAGCAATGCCGTCAGGAAAAATACGATGACCGTATTTTTTAAAGAGAAAGCAACCAGGCTTTGAACAAATTTTTGCATCGTAAGTATTATTTATCTTTTGTGCTGTTTTATTGACCGGTAATCCGGTTGTACAACAGCAATTGATTTTTGGTAATGATTTTTTCGCCCACATTGAGACCTTCTGATAGATAAACCTGGTCGTTGTTCTTGTGCGCGATCGTTACTTTGCGGATCTCTATGTTACAATCATCTTTATACACCAGCACATAGTCCTGGTTGTCGGCAAATACAATGGCCG
>CAXYKQ010000387.1:0-5767 GCA_964277835.1 uncultured Edaphocola sp.
AATCGGCAACCACGAATACCTATGGCCTCTATAATGTGGCTATTGGCAATGGAACTCCGGTTTCCGGAACGATGGGAAGTATTGATTGGAGTCTGGGCAATAGATTTGTTAAGGTAGAGATAGATCCTACCGGAGGTAATAATTTTACCAGCTTAGGAAGTGTAGAGCTGTTGAGTGTTCCATACGCTCTTTATGCTAATACCAGTGGTTCTGGTCCCGCTGGTCCGCAAGGCCCTGCTGGTCCTGCTGGTGCAACCGGCGCGCAAGGTCCTGTCGGTCCTGCCGGCGTACAAGGCCCCGCTGGTACCGCTGGCCCGCAAGGCCCTGCTGGTGCAACAGGCGCACAAGGTCCTGCTGGTCCTGTAGGTTTGACTGGCGCTGCCGGTCCCGCTGGTCCTGCTGGTGCAACGGGCGCACAAGGCCCTGCCGGCCCTATAGGTTTGACTGGTCCTGCCGGGCCTACTGGTCCGCAAGGCCCTATTGGCCCTTCCGGAGGTCCTGTAGGCCCACAAGGTCCCGCCGGTCCCGCCGGCCCTGCTGGTCCTGCAGGCGCGACAGGAGCAACTGGCCCTGCCGGTCCACAAGGTCCTGCTGGCCCTATAGGTTTGACTGGTCCCGCTGGTGCAACGGGCGCAACCGGTCCTGCTGGCGCAACCGGTGCACAAGGCCCTGCTGGCCCTATAGGTTTAACTGGTCCTGCCGGAGCAACAGGAGCAACCGGTCCTGCTGGTGCCACTGGCCCACAAGGCCCTGCCGGTCCGCAAGGTCCTGCCGGTACAGGTACTTACACAGCCGGTACTGGAATTAGTATTTCCGGCTCTACAATTAATGCACAAGCAGGAACTGCTTTATGGAATGCTTCAAAACTACAGGGCAATGATGTGAGTGCGACAGCGCCAACAAATAATCAAATACTTAAATGGAATGGCACGGCCTGGGCCCCGGGTGCAGATGCCGATGCACAAACGCTTTCATTGAGTGGTACGACTTTATCGATTTCCGGAGGTAACAGTGTTACATTACCGACAGGAGGAGGATCTGTAAATGGAACTACTAATTATATACCTAAATTTAATTCTGCAACTTCGGTAAATAACTCTTCTTTATATCAACAAGGTAATCGTATCGGTATAGGGACTACTACTCCGATCGCTTATTTGCACATCCAAGCGCCGGATTCTATAGGAATTCTAGCGAATTATACAGGATCAGGTGCTCAATGGCTTCCTAACGGAGTCATTAGAGCCTTTGATCAAAATGCTTCTTCAACCAAAGGTACTGGTATTTGGGGTGGGGCATTAACCACCAACGATCTTGTCGCATCCGGAACGGGTGTTTTAGGTAATGGCGGTAATATTGGCGTTCGCGCTCAAGGCCAGGCCAACACTACAAATGGTTTTGTATTCGGAACTTATTCTGCTTCTTATGGAGAGGATACCTCAATAGCTGTTTATGGCGAAGCCGACGGTTATACAAATGTTGGTGGCGTGAAATACGGATTATATACAGTAGCTCAAAGCGGTACTGAAAATTATGGTATTTACTCTATCGTACCAGTGGGCTTTAATAATTATGCGGGTTTCTTCGAAGGGAATGTACATGTGAATGGAAGTTTAAGTAAATCTATGGGTACCTTCAAAATAGATCACCCTACAGATCCTGATAATAAATATTTGTATCACTCTTTCGTGGAAAGCCCTGAAATGATGAACGTATATAACGGCAATATTACAACAGATGCCAGTGGATATGCTACAGTTACTTTGCCTGACTATTTTGATGCCCTCAACAAAGATTATCGCTATCAGTTAACTGTAGTAGGAGAAAGCTTTGCCCAGGCTATTGTCAGTAAAAAAGTGAATGGTAATACTTTTCAAGTGCGTACCAGTGAGCCAAATATAGAAGTGAGCTGGCAAGTGACGGGGGTGCGTAATGATGCTTACGCCCAAGCCCATAGAGTAGTGCCTGAAGTTGAAAAAGATCAGGCCCATAAAGGTAAATACTTAAACCCGGTAGAATTGGGTAAAAATCCTGCATTGCAAATAACTACTCCAATGCCGGCAAGTAAAAAGAACCTGAAATTAAGCGCATCTCCGGTTATGAAACAAACTGGCAAGTAAGGTAACTTATATAGGACATCATCTGATGAACATAAAAAAACAGGAATCCATCGCTGGGCGTTGGATTCCTGTTTTTTTATGACGGATTATGACGACAATTATTACTTAGCGCAGTAGGGTATTTGAAATCATCTTTATTAAGGCTTGTTTAAAATAATAGTATAGTATTCAATCAATCCTATACACTATTTTTGAATGCATCAACTCAGACGATCCGCATCCCTGCGATAAACGAATCCCGGAAACTCGCGCCAAGCGGGATTTCAGAGCCGTTGCTTAACAGAACGATATTATTATCCAGTTGTTTTACAAATCTTTTATTGACGATGAAAGATTTGTGGATGCGTATCAAATCAAGAAAATCCTTGAGCTCCTCTTCCATATTATTAAGCGTACTATAAGTCATTACTTTCTGGTTCAGTGTATGAATCAGCAAATAGTTTTTCTGGCTTTCTATATAAATAATTTCTGAAGGAATAATCTGCACCAGTTTTCGATCGCTTTTTACATAGAATGAGTCCGATGCTGCTGTTTGTGCGACGCCCGCGGCTGGCCCCTTGCTTACGGTTTGGCGTATCTTATCTACTGCTTTTAAAAACCGTTCGAATGAAACCGGCTTTAAAAGATAATCTGCGACATCAAGTTCATAACCTTCCAAAGCATATTCCGTAAACGCAGTAGTCAGGATAATTTGGGGTGGATGCCTGAGCGACCTGATGAACTCCAGTCCACTGATCTCCGGCATTTTGATGTCCAAAAACATAAGGTCCACCTGCTCTCTGTTCAGCGCAGCAAAAGCTTCAATAGCATTCTTACATTTCCCTACTACTACCATCCCTTCTATTCTCGATAAATAGTGCTCTATTACTTCTTGTGCCAGCACTTCGTCATCCACTATCAAGCAATTCATTATTCCATATTTAAATGTAAACGTACTTCAAATATATTACTTGCTGCATCAATAGACAATTGGTGCTTGCCCGGGTAAAGCAATTGTAATCTTTTTTGAACATTTTCTAAGCCGATGCCTCCTTTTCTTTCGCTATTCAGATTGGCTTTGTAATTATTAATGCAGTGAAATTGAAGTATGTTTTCTTTAATAATAATTTTAATATTTATGTAAGCTTCGGAAAGCATAGAATCAGTTCCATGCTTAACCGCATTTTCTACAAATGGTATCAAAAGAGCCGGCGCTATATAGTGATTTGCCGCACTGCCTTCTAAGGTCAGCTCCACCGATGTTCCCGTGGTGCCGAGTCTTATTTTTTCTATGTCTAAATAGTCCCGGACTACTTGTATTTCTTTGTGCAGGGAAACTTTGTCCTGTTTGGTCTCATAAAGCATGTAGCGCATGATGTCAGCCAGTTTTAATACAATCTCCGGGGTTTGCTCTGATTTTTTTAAGGAAAGAGCGTAAATACTATTGAGCACATTAAAAAGAAAGTGTGGGTTGATCTGCGATTTAAGCAGGTTCAGTTCCATCTCTACCTGTTTTTGTTGCACCACTTCTTTCTGTTTGCTGATCTCAAAAAACTTTTGCGCCAGTGACCCTATGGAGAATGCGAATACCATTATGAATAGGGCGATAAAGGAAGGAATATAAATTTCGGTAACTGCATTAGGTCCCCTCCCGCTTAGGGAAATAGGAGAGAAATTAATATATTCAGCCCCGGGGAAGCGGGTCAGTAACCACTCCCTGTAATGACTAATCAGCAATGCCAGCAGGCTTATATAGGTCAGCAGACTAACACCATATTTCAGGTATTTTTTCCGGAACAACAAATGTGGCATCAGCCATAACGTATTGCAATAAACGGCGATAACATAGACCAGGTTGTAGCTGATAATGTGTGCCATGTAAATTCCCTGGTCTCCGGGTAAAGGTTCGTAGCCCTGGCTGTTGTGGTACAACATATTACTCCAGAATAACCACACGAGTAGATTCAGGATTAGCCGGGATTTATTTTGCAGAAGCCAATTCATATTGGTCAGTATTTACCCATCGAAGTTCGGTAATTCGTGTTTGTTAACGACAGTTATTTATGTCAAAAAGCTTTAAAGCAGGACGAATACCTTGTTTATAGCCGTTTATTGTTTATATCCTGCTAAAAGTGTATTTGGTCAAAAATGCAAATGACTTCTTTCGCGTTGCCGTTTACTTTGCATCAAGATAAAATATATTACGATGAAACCACTCATTTTAGTTTTTTGGCTGGCTTTTCTTGCCGGCGGCGCTTACGCTCAGGACCTGGTGACCCGGGAAAAGGTGAAAACCATTGATAGTTTGCTTAATTACCTGTACCAGGAAAAGCGCTTTATGGGCGCCGTTTGTATCCGGGAAAAAGGCAAGCCGGTATTCAATAAGGCTTATGGTATTATAGGAGAAAAAAACGGGAAGGCTGTGCCCGCCACTACCGACAGCAAGTATCGTATCGGCTCAATTTCTAAATCCTACACTGCGGTGATGATTATGCAGTTGGCCGAAGCTAAAAAAATATCCCTGGACGATAAACTTTCGAAGTATTTCCGAACAGTACCTAATGCTGAAAAGATAAGCATCCGCCAGTTATTGACACATCAAAGCGGTTTATATAATTTTACCAATGACCTTCAATGGAGTAGTCAATACAGCCCGATAACTAAAAAACAAATGTTGTCCGCGTTTGCAAAGCATAGACCGGATTTCGAACCCGGAGCAAAGACCGCCTACTCTAACACCAATTATATGTTGCTGGGCTATATTATAGAAGAGGTGACAGGTAAAAGTTTCAATGATAATTTGCAGGAATTGATCTGTAAAAAACTGGGACTGCAAAATACCTATTTACCTGCAGGCGGTACGGATATCCGTAAAAATGAGGCTTTCTCTTTTACACTCCAAGACGATGAAACCTGGGAGCGGGCCGCAGAAATACATGTGAGTGCTTCCGGTGGCGCCGGCGGAATCATTGCTCCTGTGGAAGAAGTAAACCGCTTTTATGAAGCGCTGATTCAAAACAGATTACTTCCAGCTGCTGCAGTACAGCAAATGATGCCCGTACAGGGGCTTAACAGCATTACACCCATCAACAGTTATGGATATGGCCTGGAAACCCTGCCTTTCGGCGAAGACCATATTGGGTATGGACATAGCGGTCATATCGATGAATTTTATACCATGTGTGGTTATTTCCCGGAAGACCAGTTGTCTGTTTCCTTTTTCGATAACGGAGCAGTAATGAGCTTTAACCAGATTAACATTTACCTGTTGAGCATCCTGTTTGATAAAGCCTACACCTTTCCTAATTTTGAAAAGGTTGCCGTTAGCGAAAGTACGCTAAATGGCTTAGCTGGTACGTATCACGCCGATGGTGTTCCTATGGATCTTACGGTCTCTGCCCATGGCAATAAATTATGGGCACAAGGCAGCGGCCAGGACTCATTTCTATTGACTGCAATAGGGCCCGACAAATTTGAGTTCCGGCAGGCAGACATTACCATGACCTTTATCCGCGATAAGCAGGGGCTGGCCCGATCGCTCACCATGGAGCAGGGAGGCGAAAAGCTGGTCATGAACCGTAATACAGCTGGCCGCGATGAAGTCGCCACTGTGCTGGTCGCTGCTGCGCTGTTAAGCAAATATGAAGGCGTTTACAGCGCTCCCGATT
>CAXYKQ010000388.1:0-7272 GCA_964277835.1 uncultured Edaphocola sp.
TCCGGAGGAAGCCTGGTTCAAAACGATGCTGCGGTACAATTATTTCCTGAAAGAAAGAGAAGCTTTGCTGAAAGAGATGAGTGAACAGGTCATGGCCCTGGTGTTAAAGCAGGATGAAGTGGCGCCGCCGGTTGAAGCATTAAACACTTTAAAGGGTGGGTACCGCGATATCGCGGTAGAGGTGATTGTTGAGGACTATCCCTTTCCTTATTCACATGTAACTCCCTTTTCTTTAGTACATAAATATAAACAAGAGGTAGATGCTGCTTTCAATACGTTTGCCGCGAGTGCTGCATCATTTTTAAAATAATACTCAATTTTAGTGTTTTTAATTTGTCCGGCTAAAACATTATCATTCAATTAAAAATGATATCAGTTTCGTGCGAATTCATCTGTCTTGTACCAACCTGGTCGAGGAGATTGATGCCCTTGAAGCACATCCGACTTTTTTTGATCGGTCTGCCGGATATTTTATGTTGTTTCCAGGACAAATGAAAAGAAATGCCCTGATTTTCATTAGATGCTAATGGCCAGGAATATAAATTGATAGCAAATGAGCATACACTTTTTGCGGTAGAGCAAGCAACGCGGGTACCTGATGCGTCTGCATTGAGGTTCATAGCCGGGGAGCTATTTCGATAAAGTCCGTACAATCCGCTTCCTGTAGATAGCAATAATAACGCGACTATAATAACAAGAAATCAGTAGTGAATAGTTATAAATGCTTTTCAATGAAGGGGTAAAACAGAAATCCCCGGACAGCGCCGGGGATTTTCCTATAACTCAGTGTTTTGCTATTGCTTATCGGGCAACATTTACAGCACGTTTTTCGCGGATCACCGTTACTTTGATTTGACCCGGGTATTGCATTTCCTTCTGGATCTTATCGGCGATTTCAAAGCTTAAGCGGTCGCTATCGCTATCTGTTACTTTATCGGCTTCGACAATAACGCGCAACTCACGGCCAGCCTGTATCGCATAAGCTTTTTCCACGCCATCATAAGCTACCGCTAAGTTTTCAAGATCTTTAATTCTTTGCAGGTAACTCTGCATGATCTCGCGACGCGCACCTGGTCTTGCACCACTGATGGCATCACAGGCCTGGATGATCGGGGAGATAATGTAAGCCATCTCCATCTCATCGTGGTGGGCGCCGATCGCGTTGATTACTGCAGGGTGCTCACCTGCCTTTTCGGCTAATTTAGCGCCTAACAATGCGTGGCTTAATTCTGTTTCTTCATCCGGGACCTTGCCGATATCGTGCAGCAATCCTGCTCTCTTCGCTAGTTTAACCACTTTCTGGCCTAAGCCTAATTCTGCAGCCATAATACCGCAAAGATTCGCGGTTTCTTTAGAGTGCATCAGTAAGTTTTGCCCATAAGAAGAGCGGAACCGCATTTTTCCAACCATTCTCACCAGGTCTTTATGCAATCCATGAATACCCAGTTCGATGATCGTGCGTTCACCGATTTCCATCACCTGGTCCTCGATCTGTTTTTTAGTTTTTTCTACCACCTCTTCGATGCGGGCAGGGTGGATGCGGCCATCCTGCACCAGTCGTTGCAGCGACAGGCGGGCTACCTCTCTCCTCAGCGGGTCGAAACAGCTCAGTACGATCGCTTCAGGCGTATCGTCAATAACCAGGTCTACACCGGTAGCGGCTTCTAAAGCACGGATGTTTCTACCTTCACGACCGATGATCTGACCTTTGATCTCATCACTTTCCAGGTTGAAAACAGTAATCGCATTTTCGATCGTTTGTTCCGCGGCAACACGCTGTATGCTTTGGATAACGATTTTCTTAGCCTCTTTGCTGGCGTTCGTTTTTGCCTGCTCCACTATTTCCTGGATATGCGCCATGGCATTGGTGCGCGCCTCTTCTTTCATCGCTTCCACGAGTTCTGCTTTTGCTTCTTCGGCGGAAAGATTGGCAATCTTTTCTAAGCGTTTGATTTGCTCTTCCTGGTGTTTCTCCAGTTCGGCTCTTTTGATTTTTGCCGATTCTATGAGGTCATTTAACTCTGTTTTAAGTTCCGTATTTTCATTGACCTGGGTCTGGACGGATTTCAATTTATCGTTTAAGGATTGTTCTTTTTGCTTTAATTTATTTTCCTGCTCGCTGAGTTTCTGGTTACGGGTATTTGCTTCCTTATCGTGATCTGATTTTAACTGTAAAAAATGTTCTTTAGCTTCCAGTACTTTCTTTTCTTTAATCGTGTCGGCTTTTGCTTTCGCATCTTCTATCAATTTTTGAGCTTGCTGTTCTGCTTCTGCTACCTTGTTAGCGGTATTCTTGGCGAATATTAGTTTTCCTAAGATAATTCCTAATATAACCCCGACTACCACCGCACCTATAATTGCGATATTGTCCATTGTGTCTATCTGTTATGTTTAATTGAAATTTAATGTTTATTTATCAATAATATGACCCGCGAAGTTAAAATAATTTTTTAACTTACAAGGCCTATAAATTGTGTAAACAAGCTTTTTTATACACATATCCGGTACACATAAATTTCCACATCGCCCAAATTTGTTTAATTTTGTCTTATGCAATTATTAGACGGCGTAAAAGTATCCGAAGAAATACTCAAGAAAATCCAGGGCGAGGTAGCTGCCCGCGTGCAAAACAACAAAAAGGTGCCGCACCTGGCCGCGATACTGGTAGGGGAAGACCCGGCCAGCCAGACCTACGTGGCTTCAAAAGTAAAAACCTGTGATTATTTAGGCTTTAAGTCCACTTTGTCCCGTTTATCACCGGACACGACCGAAGCGGAACTTTTAGCGTTGATCGAAACTTATAATGCAGATAGTGATATCGATGGTATTTTGGTACAATTGCCTCTACCCAAACATATCTCGGAAGATAAAGTCATCAATACTATTAATCCTGAGAAAGATGTGGACGGTTTCCATCCCAACAGCATCGGTAAAATGGTATTAGGTCAAGACACTTTTATCCCGGCTACGCCAAATGGGATCATGATGATGTTACAGCACTATGGCATTGACACCGTAGGTAAACATTGCGTGGTGATCGGCAGAAGCAATATCGTAGGTACACCTATGAGCCTGCTGATGAGCCGCAATACCAACCCGGGTAACTGTACCGTAACTTTGACGCACTCTAAAACAAAGAACCTGAAAGAGTTGTGCCTGGAAGCAGACATTATCGTAGCAGCCATTGGCCGTCCCAAATATGTAACTGCAGATATGGTGAAAGAAGGCGCAATTATTGTGGATGTGGGCATTAACCGTATTGAAGATGCCGGTAAGAAGTCTGGTTTCCGTTTAGTAGGTGATGTGGATTTTGACGCGGTAAAAGAAAAAGCGAGCTATATAACCCCGGTGCCGGGTGGGGTAGGCAAAATGACCATTTGCGCCCTGATGCAGAATACGTTAAAAGCCTGTAAAGACTAAAGAATATATGAAAAGCCGGTAGCAAATTGCTTCCGGCTTTTTTTGAGTATACTCATTCCAATTGCCATGAAAAAAAATTTCGCGTTCCTGGTGTCTTTTTGGGCTGTACTCCTTTGCGCTTCAATGACCGAAAAGAATAAAGAGGATGAGGTAAAGGGGCTAATGGTCAAATATAAGTGGAACAAAACCAGAGATAAGCTGTTTAAATACTATTACCAGGATTTTGACACTTCTTTATTGACCTGCTTCCAGGTGAACCCGGTAAGTAAAGTTGAAGACGGGATCTATGTAGCTTTTGAAAATCAAAGAGACACTTCGATGATATCTTATTATAAGATGGGTAAAGCTATGCCGCTTAGTATAAGTATTTACCGGCCGGATGGCCACAATACAACAAGTGTATCAATAAGTGAAATGTTGGAGGGCCCTATCTCCGAATAAATATCAGGCCGGAGTGATCCACAGAAATGATTCGATCTTTTATAGATTATTCGTTAGGCAAACAGGTAATTTTTAAAGAAGTATATTACTGGGGAACAAGGAAATCCCGGCTGGTCTTCAATACCAGGGTTTATGACAGTGTACTTAATAAGTATAACAGCAGAAGCGGTGCCCAGGTATTCCGGGAAAATTGTCGCACCTGCCACGACATTAGTAAGAATGCTACAGGCCCCAAACTGGCGGGCATTACGAAACGCAGGTCAGAAGCATGGTTAAGAAAATGGATCCGCAACCCGGCAGCAATGATTGCCAAAAAGGATCCGCACGCCGTCGAGCGATTCAACGCCTGGTATAAAACCCCGATGACATCCTTCCCTTTGCCCGATGCTGAAATGGATAAGCTGATCAATTTTCTTAAAACACTTTAGCCATTTAAAGAATGGACCGCTACTCCTTAAATTCCCTAATTTACAAATCCTTCAATTTCCTATCTTTGCACTCTTATGGAATCGCTGAAACAGAAATTAGCAGCTTTAGAGGCTGAGATTTCAAGTACTGTTATTACAGATGCCGCCACCCTGGAGGCTTATAGAATTAAATTTTTGGGCACCAAAGGCCTTGTGAAAGATGCCTTTTCCGCTATGAAAGACGTGGCGCCGGCTGATAAAAAAGATGCGGGCCAGCTGTTGAATGCGTTTAAGCAATTGGCAGAAGCGCATTACGAAAATAATAAACACCTGCAGTCCGGAGGAAACAAAAAAGAACATCAGCTTGACTTTTCTTTGCCGGGCTTAAAAATGCCCGCAGGGACGCGTCACCCTTTGAAAGTGACCGAAAACGAGATCGTAAGCATCTTTAGTAAAATCGGCTTCACCGTTGCAGAGGGGCCGGAAATAGAAGATGACTGGCATAACTTTACTTCATTAAATATGCCTGCCGATCATACGGCGAGGGATATGCAGGATACTTTTTACATCGCACAGAACCCGGATTGGGTCTTACGCACCCACACCTCGTCTACCCAGGCGCGTGTTTTGGAAGAAGGCAACCTGCCGGTTCGCGTGATCTGCCCGGGGCGTGTATATCGCAATGAGACCATCAGTGCGCGGGCGCATTGCTTCTTCCATCAGACAGAGGGTTTGTACATTGATAAAAAGGTGTCATTTGCGGATCTTAAACAGACACTCTATTACTTTGTCAAAGAAATGTTCGGCAGCAACACAAAAGTGCGCTTCCGGCCTTCTTATTTCCCGTTTACAGAACCCAGTGCAGAGATGGATATCAGTTGCACGGTTTGTGGCGGCAAAGGCTGTAATTTATGCAAACATACCGGTTGGGTAGAGATCCTGGGTTGTGGCATGGTACATCCTGATCTGCTCCGTAACTTTAATATCGATCCGGAAGTGTATTCCGGCTTCGCTTTCGGTATGGGCGTAGAGCGGATCACCCAGATCAAATACCAGGTAAATGATTTGCGCCTCTATTCCCAGAATGACATTCGCTTCCTCAAACAGTTTACGTCCATTCAACAATAATTTTTTTGACCTCAGAGCATGTAGCAGTATTTTCTGGTATACCTTTGAGGTCTTATTGTATACTTCATTAAATAATAAATAGTCGATCCCTTTGGTTTTAGTTACTGGCGCAAGTGGTTTTTTGGGTAAACATCTTCTGGAAGCTCTGGTGGCAAAAGGGCTTTCTGTAAGAGCCTTATTCAACCGTACACAACCCCGGTTCCGCCATCCGCTGGTGGAATGGGTAGCCTGTGACCTGCTGGATGTGTATGCAGTGGAAGAGGTGATGCAAGGGGTGGGCCAGGTATACCACTGCGCAGCTATTGTTTCCTTTGAGCAAAAGGACCGCGACCGTGTGATTGAGCAAAACCGGAGCGCAACAGCCAATGTGGTGGATGAAGCCCTCAATGCGGGGGTGGAAAAGTTGATACACGTCAGCTCTATAGCTGCTCTGGGACGGGCAACCAAGGAAAACAAACTGATTTCTGAAGAAACTCATTGGGAAGAAAGTAGCAATAATACCGCCTATGCTATAGGTAAATACCGCGCCGAAATGGAAGTGTGGCGTGGGATGGCGGAAGGGCTTAATGCAGCGATCATTAACCCGGGCATTATACTCGGTGAAGGAAATTATAATGAAGGTTCGGCCAAACTATTTCAGTCGGCTTATGAAGAGTTTCCCTGGTATACTTTGGGCGTAAATGCTTGGGTGGATGTAAAGGATGTAGCTAGTGCTGCGATATTACTCATGGAAAGCGATATTACCGAAGAACGTTATGTACTGGCAGAAGGGAACCATTCTTATAAAGACATGTTCACCTGGATGGCCAATGCGCTGCAGAAGAAACCTCCGTTTAAATATGCCAATGCTTTTATGAGTAAAGTGGCCTGGTTACTTTCAAGTATAAAAGCAGGCCTGTCTGGTAAAAAATCGCTGCTCACCAGGGAAACAATACGTACGGCACAGGCAGTGTGCCACTATGATAACCATAAATTTTTACAGCAGTTTCCCGGTTTCTCCTACCAACCTATGCAAAATACGATAGCAAGGGTTTCAAAAGATTTTCTTAAGAATATCTGATTTTTTTGTCATTTCAGAAAAGATTATTTAATCTTGCAATGTAAATGTCCGCTAAGTAGCCTCTACTCAACTCGTTTACATATTTTCAAAAGTAATTTTACCACGATTCTTAATTTATTTTCGCACAACATTTATCGATCAACTACATGTGCGTTTTATCACAAAACATATTTTAATGCCTTACGACATCAATCAACTTAAAGACATGATTGTTCCTGAGCTCAATGATATTGCAGAGCAGCTTGGCGTAGCAAATTTTAAAAAATTAGAAAAGCAGGACCTTATCTTTAAAATTATAGACAGGCAAGCGTCCGAAGCAGCTGAAGGTGCAGAAGACAAACCTGTAAAAAGGATCAAGAAAGCCAGGGTCAAGAAGGCAATTAATCCCGCAGAACCTGTAAGTGCCGAACCTGCTCCGACTAAGGAACAACCGGCAACAGTAGCAGAAGCGGAAGCGGAAACTCCGGCCCCGGTAGAAAAGAAGATCGCGAAACCTAAAAAGCAGCTGAAAAAAGTGAAGCCGGAAAGCGAAGTGATCCATGAGGCAAAAGCATTGGAATTTAGTGATCCGGAGGATGCCGCAACAGGATCCGAAAATAAGCCCTCTTTATTCGAGGTGGCAGAAACAAAGCCGATTATTACAGAGTCTGGGGATGTGATCGAAATGCAGGCTCCTAACCCGGTAACAGAACCTGCCCCGCAAGAGCAAAGGCAGGGCCAGCAACAAAAAAACCGTCCCCAGCACCAGAACCAAAATCAAAATAACCGGAATAACAACAATAACCGCCCCCAACAGCAGGAAAATGCTTCCGGATT
>CAXYKQ010000389.1:0-3606 GCA_964277835.1 uncultured Edaphocola sp.
AGAAGTCCTGGAGCTGGGTATACTCCCAATTTGGATGACGGTGTAGACGCAGATAGTATTGCTGCCCTGGCAAAAGCGCAGGATCTGGGCAATTACTTCGCCGCAAAACAGGCGCCATTAAGAGTGCTAATTGAAGCACGAAGCTTTGACCTGGCTAACATCGGAGACCTTGTAGATTTAAAAACAATGAGCTTTAACCGGGCTGGCCTGGTTATCTGGTCTACACAAAATGATGGTTCGGCAAGTGTCGGATACACTTTAGGCATAAAAGCCGCATTGCCTGTTCAGCGAAAGATCAGCCGGGTAAAAAATGGCGCTTATAGCTTTCCAGCTATTTATATCGGTTCTGCCTTGCTGGAAGATGTTACCGGCCTGGAAGCGATACACGATAAAGGATACATTGCTATGCGTACTTATCCTACACGCGCCGGGTACTATTTCACTGGTGAGCCGATGGCCTGCCCGGATAGTGACGACTATGCAATTCTTTCCAGGGGCTTGGTAATAGATAAGGCGCACCGTATCGCTTATGACGTTTTTCTCCAGGAAGTTGAAGAGGACGTGCAGGTGGATGATCAGGGGCAGCTGCTGCCAGGTTATCGTATTTACTTAGAGGGTAATGTAGTGAATGCTTTATCGCTTCAAATGGTAGGTAATATTTCAGGTGACCCCGCTTTTAAAATTCCTGAAGGGCAAAACATTATTAGTAATAGTACTACAAATGTGGTCTTAAAAGTTACCCCGGTTGGCTATCAATCCCAGATCAATGTAAAGCTGGGCTTTCAAAACCCTGCTTTAAACTAATTATACACAGCTTTTAAATACTTATTAAATGTTTAATAGTACAGAATGGGCCTGGAGGCACCTTAGAATATACTTAAACGGTGTGCTGATGGGTAAAGTTACCCGGCTGACAGTAAAAACGACAAGAGAAAGTGAGCATCTGTACGGTGCCGGTGACGATCCGTTTGACGTTAACCCAGGCAATAAGGCATATACGGGGGAGCTGGAAACCTACGGTACCGTAATCGCTAATATGAACCGTGCCGCAAAAGCTGCTGGCTATGATGACCTTACTGATGTTCCCTGGACATTAGTAGGTGAATTTAAGCAAACAGCTACAGAGCCACCAATGAATTTACTTGTACCAAATATTGTCTTCACAGAATTTGAAGAGGGCGGCTCTAATAATGATAAGAGCTTTAAAAAGACCTTACCATTCAACTGCCTGAAGCCTACCAGATCGTAATAAACTATTTCAATAATTTCTTAATAAAAACATCATGGCATTAGAAAAAAAATTAATCGGACAAGCCAGCGCTGAACAAATTGAACAATGGAAAAAAGGCAACAAAAACGGTATTTATGCCGTAGAGGTTGGCGGTAATGTTGGGTATTTCAGAGAGCCTACCAGGCAGGATTGCAATATTGCAGCTTCACAGCTGGATGAAGATAACCCCTTCGATTATTTCGAGCTGATTATGCGGGAAACGTTTCTGGGCGGGTCTCCTGATCTGATTGATGTGGACAGGCTTTACCTGGGCGCATTGCGTATGGTTAAGAAGAAAATAGACGGGCAAAAGGCGAAGCTGGTAAACTTGTAGAGGGCGCCGAACCTAATACCCCTATCTGGAAAGTATTAGAGTTTATAGAGGTGCTTATGGAGTACTACAATGTAAAACATGAAAACCTTTCGTTTAATGCGCTGGCCCGGCGCTTTAAAATATTACAATCAATTCGTAAAGAAGAATCAAGCAGGTATAATGGCTAATATAGTTGAGTTTATTCTACAGTTAAAGGACATGATGAGCAGTGGCATGCAAAGAGCAGCTGCTGCTTCTCAGCGTTCTTTAAATGGAATTACTCAAACTGCTAACCGGGCAAATAATTCTATAAATGGAATAGGTGCATCCGCACAGACAGCGGCTGGCAGGGGGCAACGCAGTATTGCGGTTCTGGAGCGTGCGTTGCGTATGCTGGAGAACAGGCGCCGGTTAATGATTGATGATTCGGCTTTAGCTGCATCACACAGGCGTGCGCGTGCTTTACGTGCGGAAATTGAACGGCTTAGAAATGTTGGCGCTCCTGTTAATGGCTCTGCCGGTTCTACTTCTGCGGGTGCGGGTGGTGCAGATATAAGCGGCATGGTTAAAAAGGGCGTTATCCTGGGACTTGCTGTAAAAGGCGCTCAAATGATCGGTAGTGGTGCAAACCAGGCTTATGGTGCATCGCTACAAAATTTGGGTGTTGAAAAAGCGATTAATGTAACTACCAGGGGTCAAGGTAACGAAGCTATAGCGCAAACAAAAGCTATAACGGATAAATATGGCATTAATTATGATGCCGCAGCGCAGGGTGTGAAAACGTTGACAGGCGGGCTTATGGGTATGAATATGCCGCTGCGCGAACAGATGAAGATTTTCGAGGGGGTGAGTACTGGTGTCGCCGCTCTGGGTGTAGATGCCGAAGCCGCTAAAGGCGCCTTCCTGGCGTTGGGACAGATGGCAAGCAAAGGAACCGTAAGTGCTGAAGAGTTGCGCGGGCAATTGGGTGAGCGCATTCCCGGCGCTTTTAGTATTGCCGCCCGTGCGATGGGTGTTACAGAGGCGGCCCTCGGTAAGATGATGGAAAAGGGAGAGATCGCAGCGAGTGACTTCCTGCCCCGGTTTGCCGCTGAAATGCAAAAGACTTTTGGTGAAGCTGCGTTGGCAAACGCGAATGGGCCGCAGGCAATACAGAACCGTTTTGATAATGCTATGTCGAACATGCAAAAAACGGTTGGAGAAGGTTTGATGCCGATTATTACACCGCTTTTAGTTATGCTTACTGATCTGGCAAATAATACCCTTCCGGTTATTTCTGAACTATTTGCAGGCATAGCAAATGTGCTTCCCGCCATAAAATCCGGCGTTTCTGAAATCCTGGCACCGATATCCAACATTCAGATCAATACCCAATCCTGGGGCGCGTTCCTAAATAACATGAAGCCAACTTTTAACGTAATTAGGGATACTGTAAAAAGTATTTTGTCATCCGTTATTTCTGTGGTTGGTGGGATTGTGGAGTGGCTTGCAAACAGCCAGATTTTAAAGGATGTTTTCTCTTTAATTGGGGCGGTTGCGGCATCCATTTTATCAGCTGTGTCGTTTATTGCTGATAAGCTAAAGTGGATATTTGATAACGTGATATTGCCAATTTTAGAGGGTATTGATGTTGCTTATAGGTTTTTGACCGGGGCGCAATCAAAACGGGAAGAATTGGCCGCACAGCAGGCAGCAAAAGATGCTAAAGGTGCAAGTGATAATCTGGTTAAGGAATATGCTGCAAGGGATAGCTATTATTCGGAGCGGGATGATAGACAGATCGGGTTGCCCGGAAAATCAACATCTTTTGCGATTGCAGCCGGTTCTGGAAAAGGTAAGGCTAAGGGTGATAGTATGGGAAGTAAAGGTGTTACCCATTCCGGGCCGAAAGTGATCACAATAAATTTCAATAAGGAGTTCATCGGTGATATGAACATTAACAGCTATAACATTAAAGAGGGTGTTGGTGAGATGGAAGAGCGGATCAGGGAAGCTGTGTACCGTATATTTTATTCATTAGAAA
>CAXYKQ010000390.1:0-3182 GCA_964277835.1 uncultured Edaphocola sp.
GTAGTTTTTGAAATCGTAGGCAACACAGTTACCTTAAGCGCCCAATACGCAGACTTCTCTTATGAAGGTAATGAAAAACTGAATTGCCAGTTCAATGGCGAAGATATGAAGATCGCCTTCAACGCAAGGCTATTGGTAGAAATGCTGAACAACCTGGAAGGGGAAGAAGTCGCTTTGGAATTAAGCGTTCCGTCAAGGGCCGGTATCTTCAAACCGACAGCCACCAGCGATAACGATGATTTATTAATGCTCTTAATGCCATTAATGGTTAATATTTAAATTTTAAAAGCATTGATTATATTAAAGCCGCAGAGACCTGCGGCTTTTGTCTTGAATAAAAGCATTCCTTACATTTATCGTTTTCTTACCATTAAAACCAGTAAATTGCTAACCGAAGAAAAATCACTATTTCGTTAGCGTAAAGAAACTTTAATACTATGAATTCAAATATTTTATGGGTAGATGATGAGATCGAATCTTTAAAATCACAAATGCTCTTTCTGAAAAATAAAGGTTATGAAGTCACCCCGTTCACCAATGGCTATGATGTACTGGAATACCTGCGCAGCAATAAGGCAGAAGTAGTGCTGCTTGATGAAAGTATGCCCGGCATCACCGGCCTGGAAACTTTAAGCCAGATAAAAGCCCTCTACCCCAACCTCCCGGTTGTTATGGTGACCAAAAACGAGGCTGAAAATATAATGGAAGAAGCCATCGGCGGACAAATATCCGACTACCTGATCAAGCCGGTAAATCCAAACCAGGTATTGCTCTCCCTCAAAAAAATCTTTGACAGCAAGCGACTGGTATCTGAAAAAACAACTACTGAATACCAAAAAGATTTCCGCAACCTCTTTATGACCCTCAACTCTAATCCTAACCTGGAAGAGTGGAAAGACCTGTACAAAAAACTGGTGTATTGGGAAATTGAAATGAGCAAAAGTGACAGCCCCGAGATGCTGGAAGTCTTTAACACCCAAAAGGTGGAAGCCAATAACGAATTTTATAAATTCGTTTCCCGCAATTATATCGACTGGATCAATAAAACAACTAAAGAATTACCGACTTTCTCGCACCAGCTTTTTGCGGAAAAAATTGCCCCCCATCTTAAAAAAGACAAGCCGACTTTTATCGTACTGATCGATAACCTGCGTTATGACCAATGGAAATCTATAGAACCGATCATCAATGCGCAATTTGCTACTATTGATGAAGATATGTTCTTTAGCATACTGCCTACTTCCACACAATACAGCCGTAACGCCATTTTTGCGGGCATGACTCCGCTGGAGATCGAACAAAAGCTGCCTAAATACTGGAAGAATGATGATGAAGAAGGAGGAAAAAACCTTTTTGAAAAGGAACTGCTGGGAGAACAACTGAAACGATTGAAACTTGACCACCTGAAATGGGATTACCTGAAGATCACCAATAACGTAGACGGTAAAGCGATGGAGGACAACATCCACAATTACCTTAAAAATGACCTGACGGTAATCGTTTACAATTTCGTAGATATGCTTTCCCACGCGCGTACCGAAATGGAGGTGCTGAAAGAACTGGCGAGTGATGAAGTATCTTACAGGAGCCTTACGGTAAGCTGGTTTGAACACTCTCCACTCTACCGCGCCCTGAAGAAGATAGCAGAAAAAAACATACAACTATTTGTGACCACCGATCATGGAACCACCAGGGTAAAATCGCCCAGCAAAACTGTGGGTGACCGGGCAACCACGACCAACCTTAGGTATAAACACGGCAGGAACCTGCAATATGATACCAAAGACGTTTTCGACATCACCAACCCGAAACAGGCAGGCCTGCCGCAACCTAATGTAAACTCCAAGTATATCTTTGCGAAAGGTGATGTATTCTTGTGTTATCCCAACAATTACAATCACTTTGTGAACTACTACCGGAATACCTTCCAGCATGGCGGTGTCAGCCTGGAAGAAATGATCGTCCCTATCGTCAGGTTGGAAAGCAGATAAGTCCGTCAATATTTGTAACTTGCAAGCAAATCTTATAGAGCTATAATCTTAAAAAATTATAGCTCTTTTTTTACAAAAGGAGCAGATGGAAAAGATACAGATGGTGGACCTTAAAGGTCAATACCGGAAAATAAAAACCGAAACAGACCAGGCCATACAAAAGGTAATCGACCAGGCCGACTTCATCAACGGCAGCGCAGTACAGGAATTCAATGCGGCACTTGCTGCCTATCACCAGGGGGCTTATGTACAAACCTGTGGTAACGGCACTGATGCCCTGCAAATCGCTTTAATGGCCCTTGACCTGCAGCCTGGCTCGGAAATCATTACCCCTGCATTCACCTATTTCGCTACCGTAGAAGTAGTGTTACTACTCGGCCTCAAGCCCGTTTTTGTAGACGTAGATCCGCATACCTTTAACCTGGACCCGGCATTGATCGAAGCTGCTATTACCCCAAAGACAAAAGCAATTGTCCCGGTTCACTTGTTTGGCCAATGTGCGGACATGGAACCGATCCTGGCAACAGCAAAAAAATATGGGTTGAAAGTTATAGAAGATAATGCACAGTGCATTGGCGGAAGTATTACTTACACGGATGGCAGCATTCACCAGGCCGGCCTGATGGGCGACATCTCCTGCCTCTCCTTCTTCCCGTCTAAAAACCTGGGCTGTTATGGTGATGGCGGAGCAGTAGTGACCCGAGATGAACGGCTTCACAAAAATATAAAAGCCATCGCCAACCACGGCCAGTACCAGAAATACCAACATGAAATGACCGGCATCAACAGCCGGCTGGACACGATGCAAGCCGCTATACTTTCGGTTAAACTAAAGCGACTGGCTCAATATAACCAGGCCCGGCAAGCGGTAGCTAAAGCCTACGACAATGGCTTTGCACATAATCCAAATATCAAAACACCTTTTAAAGCGCCCGGTGCCGATCATGTTTACCACCAGTACACGCTAAGCCTGGCGGCTCATGTAGACCGCGATCAGCTAAAGGCAGCGCTTGCCGACAAAGGCATTCCCAGCATGGTATACTACCCTATTCCTTGTCATCAGCAAAAAGCGTTGACCCGGATCTACCCGCTGCAAGAAAGCTTCCCGGTCGCTGAGCAACTTTCCAGGACCGTACTGTCTTTACCGGTACACACAGAAATGACAGACGAGCAGATCAACTACATCATATC
>CAXYKQ010000391.1:0-8003 GCA_964277835.1 uncultured Edaphocola sp.
CATCTCCATGTTCACTCCACGTAATAGTTATCAAAGTCCGCTTTGAAGATAACTGGGCCCTGAGCGTGGCGAGGGCAACCTCCATCGTAAGGATATTAACCAAAGATTATAATGTAGATCCTTTACGCATCATCGCCAGTGGTCGCTCTCAGTACTTGCCGCTGGAGTCGAATGAAACTGCTGAAGGCAGGGCCAAGAACCGCCGGACAGAGATCATCCTGGAACCGAAGCTGGATGCATTAATGGACTTGCTCCAGGCAGATTAAGCAAGACGATATACGATCAATTAATAAAAGCTTTGGGATTGAGGCATCAATCTTGAAGCTTTTCTAGTTGAGAAAAAACGTAATCTTACCCATAATAAAATAATTATAGTTTTGTTACACCATGGAAACAGCATCTTCTTTCTTTAAAACCCTGTACGAACTGCGTAAAGCGGGTAACCTCACTATTTTTAGTAAGCTGAAGGTCGTGTCAGCAACGGACACCGGAGAAGTGCTCGACCTGCTGCGTTCAGAGTTTGAGCTGGAAAGTATGGAATTCCCGGCAGCTCCGGACTTTGATGCTGCAAGCGCCTTGTGGGCAGCAAAAACCATCTTTTACAGTGGCCAGCTCTTATTGGTCCGGGAAAATACAAAAAAAGATCTGGTCGCTCTATTTCCCGAAATAAATGGCGAAATAACTTTAGCGGCAAAATTATCGGCAGATATCAGTCTGCGTTTTTTGCCGGAAATTTATATGCAGTTAAATGTCGCCGATAGCAAAGATCCCCTGCTACCGCTGCTGGAACGTTATTTGAAACAATTTCATTATTCCTCTATAGGTAGTGACATAGAGCCGGATGTAGCCGACTGGCAGTCTGAACTGGCGGATCCCGTCTTCCGCAAATTATACCTGGACCGGATCGTAGCAAAAAAAGACCATAAGCGTGCGGAAATCCCGTATATAAATCAATTATTACATGCTGCCTTCGGGCTTTACAAAGACCGGTTCTGGCAATCACTGAAAACTATAAATCAAGAATAAAAAATGACACCCGATATCCTCAAATTAAATGCGGTGCTTGGCCATGTGAAAGACACTTTTGTGGGCAAGAACGATGTCGTTGACCTGCTGGGTATATGCCTGCTGGCGAGAGAAAATGCCTTTCTATACGGACCTCCCGGAACAGCAAAGTCTGCGATCGTCAGAACGCTTGCGCGCACCGTGAAAGACGGAAAAAATTTTGAATACCTCCTCACCCGTTTTACAGAACCCAATGAAATCTTTGGACCTTTTGATATCCGGAAACTGAAAGAAGGTGAATTACTCACCAATACCGAGGGGATGATGCCGGAAGCATCAATGGTATTCCTGGATGAGATTTTTAACGCGAATTCTGCAATCCTGAACTCGCTTCTGATGGCCCTGAATGAGAAAATGTTCATGAGAGGTAAAGAGTCTAAACGCCTGCCGGCCTTGATGTTTGTAGGAGCAAGTAACGTGCTGCCGGAAGATGAAGCCCTTAATGCATTGTTCGACCGTTTCCTCATCCGGGTAATGGTAGAAAATGTGGCACCGGATCTGCTGCACCAGGTCTTGCTTTCGGGACGTAAACTAGAGCAATCTGACGATCAGGAAATACCCGGTATCACTGCTGATGAGATTCGAGAGCTCCAGGAACAATGTCGAAAGGTGGACCTGAACCCGGTTTACGAGGTCTACCTCAATACGGTTATAAGCCTGAGAAATACAGGTATCGCCATCTCGGACCGGAGAGCGGTAAAATTACAGAACCTCATAGCGGCCAGCGCCCTGATCTGCGGCAGGACTGCAGCCACGAAGTCCGACCTGTGGATACTGAAACATATCTGGGACACGGAAGAGCAAATTGAAATACTCGAAGGTATCGTCAACCGGGTGATCGAAAGTGATGATCATCCGAAGGCGCATCCGCAGGCAATGCAGCACAAAGCACCGGATCCGGAAGAGGTAATGAAAGAAGTAAAAGCTCTGGTGGAAAAATGGAACACGCCACAGATCAGTTTTGAAGAGCAAAATGTGGTCAAAGATAAACTGCGTTACCTGCAGACACGTTGTGACTGGATCCGGCAGGGAGAAAAGAAGCAATTTGTCCAGGAAGAAATTGATAAATTATGGCAAAAGATACTGCAATCCGTTTAAATGACTACCGGGCGGAATTACCTTACGAGGCAATAGACTTGCTGGGAGCCATCCGCGATTGGACCAATATCCAGGTAGCGATAGATGGAGACAGGATATGGCTCAAAGGTTTTACAGAGGAGCAGCTTAACGCCACCGAAATAAAACAATTACCGGGCCTGGTAAGGTATGTGTTCCGGGATGGCTTTTTGTTTTTAAAAAATGCGCTGGTGCCCTCCGGGAGCATGCGTACCGCTCTGCTATGGTCTCCTCTGGAGAAAGCCTTGCAACTGACCTGGCCCGATTACAACCACAATTATTTCGGGATCCGGCAAAAAGTAACGGCCCGTTTGATCCGTAAAGAAGATGAGCAGGCTGCTTTTGCACTTTGCGCTAAAATGAAAACGATCAAGCACAGCATAGCCGCTACTCCTGCCTTTAAGCTGGCGCCATTGAAGTGGGCCGTTGTGGATGAATATGCCCTGATAACAGGCACGCCTTTACTGGCTTTACCCGGGCAATCCTATTGGCAAAGGGAGGGTCATCTCTTACCCTCAGGTTGGGATTTCGAGTTTGACAATATGAGTATACTGCTACAGCAAAAATACAACCCGGATCAAAGCAGGTGGCTGCTGTGGGCGCAAAATGGCAGCTATAGCGCGATCCCTAAATCAATGCTCCGGGAACTCTCCGTAAGCTCATTCCGGCTGACTGAAAATATTTACTAATGGAACTGAATGATTATTTTCAATCTTATGAACCTTATTTCTGGCAATGGGAGTCTGATAAAGATGTGCCCGACGCACGGGGCAACACGGATAATAATTTATTAAGTGTGCCGGGTGCAGGGGCGATAGCTTATCGCGTGCTGGTAGAAGAAATACTGAATCTGCTGCGGCCAAACGGTCTCCCGCCTTTTGGTTCCTTCCTGCTGTTGCTCGCTGCTACACAAAAAAGATATGAACATAACACCTACTTTGACATAATAAGGCAATTGCCACAGAGCAAACTTCCTTACATAGAAGCATATATAAAAGAAGCCGCAGACTTTATCCGTAAGCTGGAAGCATTGCCTGCGTATATAAAGCAGGGCCAAAACCGGGTGATCCTGTTCCAGACCCTCTTGAAGAGCACCCATCACATGCATTCTCCCGGTAGCGCGGAGATCCTGATGCGCAAGCTGGCGAAACGACCCTATAAACTGGCAGAATGTGCTTTGAAGCGACCGGTAACAGAGGCCGTTGTTTTGCGGGATATCCGTTTACTTGCTTTGATGGATAAGCGGTTTCCGACTACTGCTTCCATCGTTAAAGCCGTAGAAGGCATATTGGCGGAACCGGAATTGGAAGAAGAACTAATTGAAGAAGCCGTTGGGGTAGACGAGGATAAAGATTTTATCCAGCAGCTGATCGAGGAACCGAAGACCTTCCAGGTCGGCAGCCTGATCAAAAGAATCTGGAGTGGGCTGAAGGTACCCATGCGCCATCTCTCGCCGGGAGAACAACCGATCGGTGGTATTTCGGATATGACAAATAAAGGAGAGTTGCATAGAATGCTTCTTTCTGAATTTGCAAATGAAGAGGAAATTTTTTTAAGTCGTGTAGCGAATAATGAAGCGCTTTATATCCAAAGAGAAATTCCCCCGGAGGAAAATATCTTTGAACGTGTTATACTGATCGATGCCTCTCTGAAAACCTGGGGAACGCCGAAAATACTGGCTTTCGCGGTAGCCTTGGCTATTGTCAAACACCCTAAAGCCAATACGGGCTGCAAGGTATTCATCCTGGGAGATACTTACCGGGAAGTACAGGTTAACGAAGTACATGAAGTGATAGGAAGCTTAAGCCAGGTGAGTCCTGTTTTGGAAGTGTCCGCTGCACTTCATGCTTTCTGTGAAGCCCATGCAGGCCAATCGCTGGAAGTGTTCCTGCTTACGCATGAAGAAAACCTGGAACTGCCCGCAATGCAACGTGCAGTGCAGGAGCACCGCGATCAGCTGAAGTACATAGTGACAACTCATTTATCTGGTGCGTTGAATATTTTCGCCTATCATAACGGAACAAAAAAGCAAGTCCAGAAAATGACCCTGCCATTGGAAGAGCTTTGGGCACAGTCGCCATCAAGAAAAGTGGAAGGGACTGCAAAAGCTGAGAAAAAAGCCTTGCCTAAAAACTATCCATTGTTGTTCCCGGCCCCGAAAGACAGGATCGCAAGCTTCATTCTTAATGGGACTAACTATTTGTTGAGCACCAAAAAGCAATTACTGAAATCCTACGTTTCGAGACGCTCCGACAGTGCGCACAGCTATGACCCCTACCGGACACACAGGGGATATGAGGTACTCTTTGAAGATATTTCCATCAAGTCTAAAGGATGTTTTGCTTTGGGTAGAAATATTACAGGCGATTTTCTTTTGTGCCAGTACCGGCATGATAAAAAATTACTGTCCAGCCTTAGCCTTACTGCAAAGGAGTATATTGAATATGATATAGCTGCTTTGACGCTCAACGAGGACTACAAGCTGATCTGGACCGGAAATTGCTTTTACCTTTATAATGAAGAAGAACATATAGTGTTCAAAATTCCTGCCGGGAAAAGTGTCGCGATAGAAACGGCAGTATTTAATACCGAATTTGCCGATGCAGTTATGCAGCATAAAAGCCAGATCAATAATATGCCGACTTATGAGCCAAAAATTTTGAAAAATGTACATACTGTAGGTATTAATAAGCATAATAGGTTAATGGTGTCACACCTGGAACTGAGTAGTTATGAATATAATTCGCTAAAGCTGAAAAGAAGCAATGCTGCTGCGACAATAAAAGCGGTGCAATCGCGTAACCGGTTTACTTTCGGCGATGGCAGTAAGATCACTTCCGATGCAAGAGGTATGCTAATCTTTAATAGTGCGAATAAAAAAATACCGGAATTTTATATTCCCTGTTCAGACTACGGTTACCTGGCTATTGCTACAACCGATCAGTTTGGCGGGTCAGAATATTACCTGCATGAAACCAATTCCCAGGAATTACTTTCCCTGTTAGAAATGTATGCCGCTTATCTCGAACCCTTTATCCAACATATTGTAGCACATGAAACTGAGCATTAAACCGGTTGCGGGTAACAAATATGAAAAAAGAGCGCTCCTTATCAAAGGGGCTTCCCCGGTATTATGGTTAAGCGAATTAGAGGCTTTAAAGGTTAACGTAACGGACATCGAAGCGTTCGCTATTCCTTCAGACAAAGCGAATGAGCTGTATGGCTGCCTATTGGTTTTTCGTAAAGAGCTACCCAAAGACACCCGTAATCATGCTTGCTTCCATTGCGCCTATAATAAATTTTTGATCCCGGGAAATGCAGCGTTGTACCCGCAATTGACGTCGGCTGACCTGGCATCAGTTAAAGCTAAATGGGTTGCTGCACATCCCGATTTTGGTTTTGTGAATCTGGAAACACCTGTAGACTGGCTGGATCTAATCGCAGAAGTGCCGGAAACAGCGTTTCAGGTGCGGCAACCACTTGAAGGTATCGTGATGACCGATAAAATATTGGGCTACTCCGTAGAAATGGATGAAGAAGACATGGCGGCCGCTTTGCTTCCCCCGAAAACAGAAGAAGAGTGGATGAAGGACCTGCCATTTAATTTGAAAAAAGTACTCAACGGCAATAGAAAAGAAGCGGAAAAATACCTGCAATACCTGGCGAAATACCCGGACCGTGCTTTAGCATTAGGCATCCCCCTGAATGTAATGAACACTTCCAGGGATAAGGGTTGGGCATCTCTGAACTTCCGGTCGGGCTGGCTGCAATCCATGTTTGGTGGGGGTGGAACTGGCGGTAGCTCAGGAGGCAGTGGTGGTTCATCCAGTTCTGGAAGGAGAGGCTCTTTAAGCGGAGCGCAATACCTGAAGTTAGTACTTGCCTGTATTGGCGTCTTTTTCCTGCTGGCAAAACTCCTTAATACGAGAGAAACGGTTGTCCCTGCCGGCGACATTGATAATTCCAATGCAAGGATGGCCGCATTAAGCAGACAGTATGATGAGGCCCTGAAATTATCGCGAACACCAGATGTTGTTGATCCGGTTAAAGATACTTTAGAGAAGAAAAGTGCAGCATTGCGTTCAAAATACATTGTAGCTGTTTATAAGTCCGCCAGCCGGGAAGTGCAGCTGAGCCCGACATTAAAAGATAGTATGCGCCTTCAGGTAGAAGATTTGGAGCGGCAAATAAGCAAGGTGTCCGATCAAATCGCCACCCGTGATGCCGCGATCAGGAAGGCTAACCTGAAGAAAGTGGAAACGGAGCTTTCCAGGGCAGAAAAGAAGCTGGGGCCTGAGATCAGGGATTCTATTGCAAAATTGCCGGAGCAGCAGGCACAGAGTGCTGCCCACCGGGATGTATTGTACCAGTCGGCCCTGGCAAACAAAAAGGAACGGTTGAGGGATTCCCTGGAGCTGGCCTATGGGCTACGCACCGTTCAGCAAGGTACCTCCCTGACTGCGAGCTCTGCGGAATTCCCGGATTACGAAGCACAGACGCAGCAAAAAGGAATTGCGGGACAGGTTATTTTGACCGTATTCTTTTTCCTGCTCGCTGTGTTTGTTTTTACCAAACTGATCAGAGGCAAAACAATCAGTATGGGTGGGCGCCAGCTGTCATTCGGTATGAAAGCATTACTCCTTTTGGCTTTCATTGGTTTACTGGTTTATATAGTATACCCGCTGATAGATCGTTACGGGTTTAATTGGTCCGTATGGTTCATCCTGCTTGCGGCGGCAGCCTTATGCTACCGCTTGCTGGCCTCTGACAAAACAATTTTAAAATCAGATAAAAATGGATAAGCAAAAATTTATAGACAAGTTTATTGCCGCTTTCCTGATTCTGGCAGTAATCAAAGTGATTGTATTATTCGGGCAATTAAGGTACCAAAGCATCGCGGAAGTAATCGGGCAAATCTTCTTATTTCTTTTTATTGCTTTTGTTCTCTTATTGATCATTACTGCATTGAGCAGTGCTTCTGGTGGTACACCAGGTGGTAGTGGTGGTGGCGGTACTGCCTACCTGGAAAGCAGTATGTTTGATAAGGTGCGTAAAACTTATGAAGATCTCGCAAGTAAGTATATCAAGGAAGGCAATTATAGAGGCGCGGCGCAGATATATATGAACCTGCTACAGGATAATTACCGCGGAGCAAGCACGCTTGCCGATGGCGAATGCTATAACGAAGCCGCATTTGTCTACCTGAAAAAATTATACAATAAAGAGCAAGCCGCTCAATGTTACGAAAAGGGAAAAAGTTATAAAAAAGCCATTGACCTCTTCCGTGAATTGAATCAAAAGGAGAAAGTGGGAGACTTGTACTTAAAAATAAATGACCGGGAGAAAGCACATCATTACTACCAGATGGTCATAGATGAATATACGGAAAACCGGCAAATGGTAAAGGCCTCTCTGATCTACCGCAAAAAGATGAATATGCCGGAAAAGGGCCAGCAATTCTTATTGAAAGGCTGGCATAGAAATTGGGACGGGTTCAATTGCCTGAATAATTATTTTGCTAATATCCAGGATATGAAGGCATTGCAGCATGCTATCCGCGAGCAATATAAAGGGTTGCCCGAGATGCAAAAACGTACTTTTCTTGACCTGATGAAAATTGAATTTAAAAAGGATGAGAGCCTGAGAACCCTTACCCGCAATATCGCCTATGAAATCGTTGCGGAGCAGGTCCGTAACCACCCGGATGTAGTTAGTGAACTTAAATTCTTTAACCCTGAGGATAAAAATATCCTGAAAGATATTTTACGATTTAAGACACAGGAAAATCAGGTCATCCGTAATAATTGACAAAAAATGACAAC
>CAXYKQ010000392.1:0-6117 GCA_964277835.1 uncultured Edaphocola sp.
CATTTTTATCGTTCATCATGCTTTTGGCAACAGGAGTTGCTTTCACATCTGCAGCGATCGGAGCGGAAGCCGCAGGGGCCGATACCGGTGCAGCAGTTGCTGCCGGAGCCGGCTGTTCTGTTTTTGCTGCTGCCTTGGGTGCTTCGGGAGCAGGGGCTGCAGCGCCTTCAGGACGTTCTGCCGTTTCATCAATTTTACAAGCTAAATCACCGATATTTAAAGTATCCCCTTCCTGGGCAACAATGTGTAAAATACCTGCTTGCTCCGCATTCAGTTCAAAGGTTGCTTTTTCAGATTCCAGTTCGCAGATGACCTCATCTCTATCAACCCACTCGCCGTCTTTCTTCATCCAGGTAACCAGTGTAACTTCACTAATCGATTCGCCAACAGGAGGCACTTTAATTTCTATCATAATTTGCTTTATATGCAGTAAAAAAGATTATTCTTTAAGAACCCGATTCCCGGGTTTCTAAATTTGGGTGTAAAATTAATAAAGGCTTTCGACTTTAACAAGCCAAAACAATATCCGGTAATATTTAACAATTTAGCCACTTAGCTACAATTTCCCGGAATAATGGCCGTGCGGGAGCTGATTGCGCCGGCCGTTGCAGGTACAACATTTTAGCAAGTTCTTTCTGCAGGTCGAAATGTTGCTGGTCGTCGTATAGAAAAGCAGTATGTTCCTTGCTCAAGGTTTTCGCTAAATATTCCTGTTCTGTCTGCCCCGGAGTCGGCACCAGCAGGGCAGGGCGTTGCAATACCTGCAGGTCCATGATCGTGGTGTAGCCGCCGCGGCAAACCAAACCGCTGGCATCCAGGATCGCTTCGGCAAGTTCGGCAGCGCCCATATAGCTGTGCCATTTTATGTGTGCCGGGATAAGGCCCGGCGCCGGCAATCCCGGCTTACCGGCCACAAAAGTAAACGTATACTGACTCAATACACTGCATTGTTGCCAAAGCCTGGCTTCGAACTGGCTGCGCATGGGTTCCGGGCCGGATAATAAGATCAGGAAATGATTGGGCTTCGGGGTTCTTTGTTGCCCCGGGGCGTCGAAAAACTGGCTTAAATAGCCTATATAGCGTGCATTTCGCGGCAACTTTCCAGGGTGGGCCAGCTTTCCCGATAATCCAGGCGCTGTTTCATTATCTACGATCCAGCATTGCTGAAATTTCTCCAGCAGGCCGCGATGCCACCTCAGTAAAATCCGGTCTGCGAGTTGCCCCATCCCGGAAAGGATCTGTACCTGGTGCGTCAGGATGACGTTTTTAATATCCTTATGGTACAGCCCGTAGCGATTGTCAGAAATGACTGCATCAAACTGGTATTGGCGCTGCATTTTTTCCAGCCAATGGTGTTCTGCCTTCAGGGTAGCAACGATCTTTGGCACCTGTTGCAGTATCTTGACAATAAAACCGCTTTTCTTTTTAGCGTATTCGATATTATACCCTTTCAGGTCCAGGATCTCCAGGTCGGGAAAATTGCTTTGCAGCAACCGGGCGGCATTGCCTTCAGCCGCGGCATACACTTTGTGGCCGCAGGAGCGTAAATAATGAATGATCGGGATACACCGGGTAGTATGTCCCAAACCCCAGTCTAGGGGGGCAACCAATATTTTTTGCTGGCGATCCATTGATTAAAGCTATGGAGCGAAAGTAATTTTTTATCCGATTATTCTTTATTTTTGATCGATGAAAAATAAGATTTTTAAAGCAATATTAGCTTTTTGCGTTGTGGCGATCACGTTACAAAGTTGTGCCGGCAGGAATAAGGGCTGTGGTTGTGGCAATGATATCAACCGTTCTTCATCGAGGCGGTAGTAAAGGAGGAGTTTTTCTGTGTAAAAATATCAGTATTATAAGCTGGCGTTTATAAAATCCCGGATGTTCAGAACGGTGCGCTTTGTCACCCTGAGCCACGTCGAAGGGTGTTGCGTTACCGTTTGGTGTTATCCTTTCTATCCTAAGAAATTTAGCGGTGCAAAATAATTGGAGGAGGCGCAAAAGTCTAAATTAAGCAGCTAATAGATGTCTCCACTTCGCTGTGCTGCGGTCGATATGACGACCGAGCGTAACAGCACGTCTCACGTCATTCCGAGCGCAATGTAATGAAGATGAGGAATCTTAACGATATAATGAGAGATGCCTGAATTCGCTGGAGCTTTGGCCTAAATGATTATAAGGTACCTCACTTCTTGAAAATGAAATGTAATGGAGCAATCTCAAATAAAACGGAGTCAGATTTCATGCTGTGATCAGGTCCGAATAGCAACATCAAATACCACTTAAAACAATAGGCGGTCCCGAATTTCCGGAACCGCCTACTGTTTTTTTTATAGCACTTTTTTTTAATACCCGAAGATCTCTTCCAGGCTTAATTTTTTATAAGTACCCATAGCGCTCAATTGCTCTTGTGTCAGGTTTTTCTCGTTACCTACAACACAATAAGTGTAAGGTTTCCCGGCAAATTCTTTACCGTGGAACGTTTTGATGTCATTGAAGCTCAGGGTAGCAGATTTATCGTAGATCAGCTTCCGGGTATCTGTTGCATTACCCAGTTTTTGAGCAGCCAGGTAAGAGAAGATGATCCCGTCCTGGGAGATGCGCTCACTCGCCAGAGATTTCCTAAGGCTCATTTTCGCATTATCAAAAGCGATCCCGGATTCCGGTAAGGTATTCAACAACTCGTTCATACCTCCTACTGCTTCCTTCAATTTATCGGCCTGGGTGCCTACATAAGCGGCGACCACACTGCGGTCTTCTTTTTTAGAAGGCAAACCATAGTAAGAATAAGTAGAGTAAGCTAATGCTTTAGATTCACGGATGGTCTGGAATACAATGCTACCCATACCACCACCGAAATAGTTGTTGAATAAAGATACTGTTGGCGTAACGGTTACGTTGTATTTGTCGCCATTGCGCAGCCAGAATACTTCTGCCTGGGTCATTTCATAGTTCGCAAATAATACCTGGTTGCTGCCGGTAGTCGTTTGGGTAAATGTTTTGGAAGCAGGCATCGTAGCGAATTTTGCCGGGGCTTTATGGTTCTTCGCTAAGCTGGTTTGTAATTGCGCTACATTTTTCGGGCCATAATACAATACGCGGTGCTTATAGTTCACCATATTACGGATGATGTCTACCAGTTGTTTCGCGGTTAGGGCATCCAGTTCGCTGTCAGAAAGCACATTGTTGAATGGGTTTTGCGGTCCGTATTGCGCGTAAGACCGTAAACCGGCCATGATGGCATTCTTGTTCTCTTTCGCATTTGCCCTGGATTTCTTCAGGTTCTCTTTATAAGCTTGCAGCGCCTCTTCATCTGCTTCACAATTACGGATCAAATCCTCCAGCAATTTAACGGAGGCATCAAAGTTCTCATTCAAACCGTCCAGGGTTACATAAGTTTCTTCATTAGCGGAGCTAACCGAAAAAGAAGAAGCCAGTTTGTAGAAATCCTGGGAGATCTGTTCGCTCGATTTATCTTTGGTACCTAAATACTCAAGATAACCAGCGGCGATCGGCAATAATTTGTTGTTCCACTTGCCGATATCAAAGTGGTAGTACATGCGGAACAAAGCATTGTCTTTATTCTGCACCGTTAGCAGGTCTATATTGCCATGTTTGCCTTTTTTAATGTCTGTAGCGAAATTCAGCCATTGCGGAGTAATGGCATTTTCCGGCATAGCATTTACTTTTTTCACAAAAGCAGACTGCTCTTTATTCACGGAAACCGGCGTGATTGTGGGTTTTTCTACTTTTACGATTGACTTATCTTCCCCTTTTTTCTTATAAACGATCACATAGTTATTATCTTTCAGATATTTGCCGGCAAAATCCATAATGTCCTGCTTGCTGATTTTGCTGATCATATCCGGGTAAGCTATAGCGGTGCTCCAATCTACTTCCGAAGTGAAATTATCCATCAGGTTGCTGGCGCGGCTGCTGTAGTCTTCGTTTTGGGCGATGTCGTTTTTCTTCTCGTTATTCACGATAGAAGGGATGAGGTCATCAGAAAAATCGCCGTTTCTCAGCTTCGCGATCTGGCCCAGCAGGAGGTCTTTTACCTGCTCCAATGATTGCCCTTGTGTCGGGTTACCTTGCAAGATCAGCATAGAGTAGTCTTTCAACACATAGGGGAAAGCGTAAGCGCTTAATAATTTTTGCGATTTTACCAGGTTAAGGTCGATCAGTCCGGCAGAACCGTTCGTCAGGATATTGCCTACCAGTTCCAGGATCTGGGCATCTTTGGAAGAAGCGCCCGGGAAGCGGAAGCCCATCATTACGTTCTCGGGTTTAGGTCCCATTACCTCACGCACTATAGGGCTGTTAATTTCATTTTCTTTACCCGGGTTATAAGCCGGGATATCTTTAGCTTTCATGTAGCCGAAAGTCGCCTCGATTTTTTTGATCACGGCATCCGGGTCGAAGTCGCCCGCCATGATGATCCCCATATTATTAGGCACGTAATAATCATCGTAATATTTACGGATGGCAGTTAATGAAGGGTTCTTCAGGTGCTCGATAGTACCGATGGTGGTTTGTTTACCATAGTTATTGTTTGGGAACAAAGCAGCAAAAAGGGTTTCGAATGATTTTCTGCCGTCATCATCCAGGCCCCTGTTTTTTTCTTCGTAAACTGCTTCTAACTCGGTATGGAATAAACGCAGTACCGGTTTGCGGAAACGCTCTGCCTGAACGGCTAAAAACTTGTCGATAGCGTTGCTGGGTATATCTTCGACGTAAACGGTCTGCTCGAAAGAAGTAAAGGCATTGGTTCCTTCGGCGCCCATAGCGGCCATCAGTTTGTCGTATTCATTCGGGATAGCAAATTTTGCCGCTTCACCGGATGCCTGGTCGATCTGTTTGTAGATCTCTTTACGTTGGGCTTCGTCTGTTGATTTGTTATATTGGTCATAAAGCGCATCTACTTTATCCAGTAAAGGCTTTTCTTTATTCCAGTCTAAAGAACCGAAAACATCAGTTCCTTTAAAGAGCATGTGTTCCAGGTAGTGTGCCAGCCCGGTATGATTAGCCGGATCAGTTTTGCTACCGGCTTTTACGGCGATATAAGTCTGGATTCTCGGCTTCTTTTTGCTCGGGCTCAGAATCACGGTCAGGCCGTTCTTAAGGGTATAAAAACGGGCATTGGAAGGGTCATTGGTTACGTACCGGTAAGTGTAACCGTTTTCGGTTGCTTCTTTCCATTGGTATTTGCTGTCTTGCGCAAAGCTGAATTGAAAGCTTCCCGCTACAATAAGGATGCCTGCCGCCAGGCTCTTTACTAAATTCATTGGGATTGTATTAAATTGATGTTTAAAAAATGAGGTCTTATTTTCTGAATGCAAAGAAAACGGCCCCTAAAATACAAATAAAACTGAAAACATAATTCCAGCTAAAGTCAGCTTTTAAATAAAACAGCGCAAAAAAAGTGAAAACAGTGAGGGTAATCACCTCTTGTATGATCTTCAACTGGAAGGGTTTGATGCCCCAGCCTGCGCCTAAATGATTGGCCGGAACGGCGAACATATATTCGAACAAAGCAATCCCCCAGCTGATAAGGATCATTTTCCATAAAGGAAAGCTGGAGCCGCTGGGCTTGAGGTGCCAGTACCACGCGAAGGTCATAATGGCATTGGAGATGATGAGCAAGCCGATCACCGAAAGTAATTTAAGATTCATAGAGGTTAGTTTAAAGGTTTAGGAAAGTAAATTTTCAATTTCTCTTAACCCGTTTTTGGGAATTTTGTTTTCCCATAACATTTGATAAATGATATTCAGTATCGGCATGTTTACGGGAATACTTTTCAGCACTTCTTTCATCCCTCTCACTGCGTAATAGCCTTCCGCCACCATGTTCATCTCCAGCTTGGCGTCGCTCACCCTATAGCCTTTACCTAATAGATTACCGAAGCTGCGGTTACGCGAGTGGAGGGAATAGCAGGTGACCAGCAGGTCGCCGAGGTAGGCCGCCGTATGAAAGTCCGGTTTCAGGCTGTCCGGGTTTTTATCGTAGAAGTGAAACTTCAGGAAACGGTACATTTCTCCATAGCAATTGGTGATGTAAACACTGAGGAAGTTGTCGCCGTAGCCAAGGCAGATCGGAAGAGCACACGTCTGAACTCC
>CAXYKQ010000393.1:0-5635 GCA_964277835.1 uncultured Edaphocola sp.
CGCTGAACGGCGTTACGGGAACCTGGTCTCCTGCCTTGAACAATACCGCTACGACGACTTATACGTTCACACCAAGTGCCGGCCAATGTGCTACGACAACGACAATGACCATCAATGTGAATAATGGAACGGTACCGGCCTTCACACAAGTGCCTGCTGTTTGTGCGGGCGCTATCCTGAATCCTTTACCGGCCACCTCTAATAACAATATCACCGGAAGCTGGTCTCCGGCATTAAACAATACGGCGACGACTACTTATACCTTTACGCCGGCTGCCGGTCAATGCGCTTTGACTGCCACCATGACCATTACCGTGACACCTAACGTAACACCGACCTTTGCCGCTGTCGCTCCGATCTGTGTAGGTGACAACCTGAACCCGCTGCCAACGACCTCGCTGAACGGGATTAGCGGAACCTGGTCCCCGGCACTCAATAATAGCCAAACGACCACTTATACCTTTACACCGGCTGCAGGTGTGTGTGCGACAACGGCCAGCCTGACGATCACGGTAACAACGCCGGTAACGCCTGTTTTTGCTGCCGTACCGGCTATTTGTGAAGGTGCAGCGATGAATCCATTGCCGACTACTGCTCAAAACGGGATTACGGGAACCTGGTCGCCGGCTTTAAATAACACAGCGACCACAACCTACACTTTTACCCCCGCTGCAGGTCAATGTGCCACCCCGACCACGCTGACGATACCGGTTACCCCTAACTTGGTGCCGCAATTTACCCCGGTGAACGCGATATGTGCGGGAGCTGCGCTCAATCCATTACCTACTACCTCGCTGAACGGCGTTACGGGAACCTGGTCTCCTGCCTTGAACAATACCGCTACGACGACTTATACGTTCACACCAAGTGCCGGCCAATGTGCTACGACAACCACCTTGACCATCAATGTAAGTAATGGAACGGTGCCGGCCTTTACACAAGTGCCTGCTGTTTGTGCGGGCGCTATCCTGAATCCCTTACCGACTACTTCGAATAACAACATTACAGGGACCTGGTCTCCGGCGCTGAATAATGCAGTGACTACGACCTATACCTTTACGCCGAATGCAGGTCAATGCGCTTTAACGGCAAGTATGACTATCGTGGTAACCCCTAATGTCACACCAACTTTCGCCGCTGTCGCCCCGATTTGTGCAGGAGCAGCTTTAAGTCCTTTGCCGGCGACTTCACAGAATGGCATTATGGGAACCTGGTCTCCGGCGCTGAATAATGCAGCGACTACGACTTATACCTTTACGCCGAATGCAGGCCAATGCGCCACAACGGCCAGCATGACGATTACGGTCGATACCGCGGTGTTACCTACCTTTACTCCGGTAGCAGCTATCTGCCAGGGCGCTGTCCTGAACCCTTTGCCGGCTACTTCCAATAACGGGATCACAGGAACCTGGTCCCCTGCATTGAATAACAATGCGACCACGACTTATACTTTTACCCCGTCAGCCGGACAATGCGCTGCCGCAACCACGATGACCATTACCGTAACCCCTAACACAGTAGCCCAATTTGCCCAGGTCGGCCCGATTTGTATCGGAGGCATTCTGAATCCTTTACCGACAACCTCGCTGAACGGGGTCACCGGGACCTGGTCTCCTGCACTGAACAATACGGCGACCACTACGTATACCTTCACCCCAACTGCAGGAGCAGGCAACTGCTGGACCGGCACGACGATGCAGATCGTGGTAAATCCATACCTGACCGGCAACAGGAACGTGACCATTTGTTCCGGCAACAGCTACACGTTTAATGGCAATACCTACACTACCTCCGTTTCCGGTGTAAAAGATACGATCAGCAATCTTAACTCCTGTGACAGTATCATTACCCTTAACCTGACGGTAAATCCTGTTACCAACGGCATACAACAAGCTACTATCTGCTCTGGTAACACTTATACCTTCAACGGGCAGGTGTACAGTACCAGCAATAACACTGCGACGGATACGCTGGTGAATCAATACGGCTGCGACAGTATCGTAACGCTTAATTTAACCGTCATTCCCGTTAACCCGGTTACCGATACGCTTAGGTTAACCGATTGCGGCAGTGTAAATTACGAGGGCAATACTTACACAGCCAATACGCAACTGGTCGATACGATCTATAATGTGAATGGTTGCGACAGCGTCTATAAACAGGTGTTCATCCGTGTTAACCCGGTTTATAACTTTAAAGAAACGGTGCACGTGAAAGGATGTAAAGAAGCTACCTATAAAGGCATTACTTATGATCAGTCTACCGTATTCGAAGAAGTGATACCAACCGTAAATGGATGTGATAGCCTGGTCAACACGGTAGTCGTTGAAATCAATGACTTTAAACTGAAAGCGTACATGAACCCCGAAGCGCCGTTTAAAGGAGAAAATGTACAGATACTGACTTATTCCGTAGATAATGTTCCTTATTCTATTGTTTCCTGGGAGCCGGCCATATTGTTCCCTAATCAAACGGCAACAGAGCAAAGGGTGAAATTGGAAAACCCGGTAAGGATCGTGGTTACCGGCGTACAGGGAGGATGCCAGGACACGGCACTGATAGATATCACAGAGTTCCCCGGCTATTCTAACGAGGTTAAGGTGCCGAGCGCCTTCAGCCCGAATGGCGATGGACTCAATGATGTGTTTACACCCGTATTGAGAATTGATCACGGTTATTCCATCGTTTCCTTCAAAATCTACAGCAGGTATGGTGAGCTGGTGCACAGCACGAGCAACATGAGTGGCGGCTGGGATGGTACTTACAAAGGCAGGTTGCAGGATGCCGGAGTCTACTATTACATGATCAAAATCAAATTCCTTGATGGGACTGAAAAGTCTTTTAAAGGAGATGTTACTTTACTGAAATAGTTTTTCTTATAATGTATACAGAGCGTTGATATCCCTATCAGCGCTCTCTATATTTAAGGCTTTCAGCGCAGTGTTTATGGGACAATTATGACAATATTAAATTGGCTGCTGAGGGTTAATCACAGAAATAACTGTACTTTTGTAGTTCTTAAAATTCCAAAATATTTTTATGTTACATAGTATTGACGAAGCACTTGATGATCTCAGAAAAGGTAAACTGATCATTGTGGTGGATGATGAAGATAGAGAGAACGAAGGCGATTTTATAACGGCTGCTGCCAATGTAACCCCGGAGATCATCAACTTTATGTCAAAATATGGCCGCGGGCTTATTTGTGCACCTATTACAGAGAGCAGGGCAGATGCGTTACAGCTTAATCTGATGGTGGAAGATAACACCGTTTTGCACCAAACTCCTTTTACCGTTTCCGTAGACCTGATAGGGCAGGGCTGTACCACCGGTATTTCTGCGCACGACCGGGCTAAAACCGTTCAGGCGCTGATTGATCCGGCAACCAAACCATCAGACCTGGGACGTCCGGGACATATTTTCCCCTTGAGGGCTAAGCCCGGGGGGGTATTAAGGAGAACCGGGCATACCGAAGCAACGGTAGACCTGGCCAGACTGGCGGGTTTTGAGCCTGCAGGCGTACTGGTGGAAATCATGAACGATGACGGTACCATGGCGCGCTTGCCGGAGCTAATGGAAATTTCAAAAAAATATGATCTTAAAATCATTTCCATAAAAGACCTTATCGCTTATCGCCTGGAAAAGGAAAGCCTTATCGAAGAAGAAGTCCGTGTAGATATGCCTACTAAATATGGTCACTTTAAACTGGTTGCTTTTCGTCAGAAAAATACGGGCGAGCAGCACCTGGCTTTAATCAAAGGTGACTGGAAAGAAGGGGATGCCGTATTGACGAGGGTACATAGCTCTTGTTTTACCGGCGACATTTTACACTCTTTACGTTGCGACTGTGGCGAGCAATTACAGGCGGCCATGCAAATGGTAGAGCAGGAAGGAAAAGGGTGTGTGCTGTACATGAACCAGGAAGGTCGTGGTATCGGATTGATCAATAAACTGAAAGCCTATAAGCTACAGGAAGAAGGGCAGGATACCGTTGAGGCCAACCTGGCCCTGGGTTTTAAAATGGATGAAAGGGATTACGGGGTAGGCGCTCAGATCCTGCGTCACCTGGATATTACCAAAATTAAACTGATGAGCAATAATCCACGTAAACGTGCGGGCCTGCTGGGTTATGGTATTGAAATTGTCGATATCGTCCCGATCGAGATCAAGCCAAATCCGTTTAATGAGAAATACCTGGAGACAAAACGAGATAAGCTTGGGCATGATATTTTAAAATAGTACAAATTAAGACCATTAAAAAGGGTGTGCCTCATAGCACGCCCTTTTTTGTTCGCCAGAAATTTCTTTTGTACATTAGCTTTTTTAAAATTGACCTTGACACGTATATGAAATTAGTTATGAAATTGGTTCCCGCGATCTTCACCTGCTCAATAATACTTTCCGGTTGTGTAAGCGCGGAGCGTTATAACGAAAAGAGAGTGCAGCCTATCAGCGTAAAAAAGCTACAGAAAGATATTGATTTTGTTCAGAAAAACCTTTACGCGAAGCATCCCGATTATGATTATTATACCCCGAAAGATGTACTGGATAAGCGATTTGACAGTTTAAGAAAGGCCATTGACCGGCCAATGACAACTAATGAGTTTTTCGTGCAAATCAGCCCGGTGATCGCCGGCGTACACCAGGGGCATATGGCTACACTTCCTGCACCACGAAAAGTAAGCCGGGAGCGTAAAAAATACCTGAAAACTATGGGCGCCAGCCCACTACAGCAATTCGATTATCAGTGGGAAGCGGAACATCTCTATATTACCAAAAATAAATCCCAGGACAGTACTATAGCAAAAGGTTGGGAACTGTTAGCCATCAACGAACTTGCTGTAAAGGATGTGTATTCCAAGTATGCACTTACCTTTACTTCGGACGGATATAACCAAACGGCAATGCCGGGCTTTTTTGCCCGTCGCGTACCCACCTTTTATAACGAGGAACTTGGTCCCCTGGACAGTGTGCGCTATACGTTTAAAACAGAGAAAGGGGATATTGTTGTAAAAGAAGTCCGCAGAGCCAAAAAGAACCCTTCAGAAAAAAACATTGCTGCTGATTCGGTCAGGCATGCAGGAGCACAAAGCGATACGGCTAAATCGGAAAGCGCAGATCTGGCGCGGAAAGAGCAGGAAAAACGGAAAGCTGAACAGCGAAAGGAAGAGGAAAAAAGTAAGGAGTTCTATGGCTATGATAAAGCGAAAAAAGAATACATCCGCAGTCTTAAATTTTACGGAGTCGATAGTACGCTGGCCTATCTCAAAATTGCGCAGTTTGGCGAAGGGCGTTTTAAAAAAGCTTATACAAAACTGTTCGATTCTATCAAAAATGCAAAATCTGAAATACTTGTTTTAGACCTTAGAGATAATCCCGGAGGCAGGGCTATGGAAGTCACTGAACTCTATAAATATTTTGCGGACAGTTCTTTTAAAATTTATTCACCCAGCAAGGTCAGCTCAAAAACGGCACTGCTCAACGCCGGTTTCTACCGCCGCATACCTAAATTAGCCTGGCCATTCTTCTCGCTCTACTATCCTTTCTACGCAGTACACCGGTTAGTAAATACCCGAAAATATGAAGACGGTAGTTATTACTATGCCGGTATGAGCGGGAATAAATGGAAGGAGCC
>CAXYKQ010000394.1:0-3202 GCA_964277835.1 uncultured Edaphocola sp.
TTTGCAATACATCAATATGAAAAGCTAGTAAACTTTTAAATTAAAGGTAAAGATAGGGGACACAGGAATGTGTCCTTTTTTTTAGCTTAATATGCTGGGAGAATCCTACATTTGGGCAAAAACAAGCATGGATAAAAGATTCCCGGTATCAATAAAAGCTGTATTGACCATCAATGAACAGTTTGTTTTATTGAAAAATGAGCGGCAAGAGTGGGAATTGCCCGGAGGCAGAATCGAAATTGGAGAATCACCCGAAGCTTGTGTCACCCGGGAGATCGAAGAAGAATTAGGAATAAAGGCAGAAGTTACCGGTATTTTAGACGCCTGGTTATTTGAAGTAGTTCCTGGCAGGCACGTATTTATTACCACCTATGCCTGTACCACAGAAGCAGCCGCTTCCAATACCCTTCAAATTAGTCCTGAACACAAAGAGTTAGGATTGTTTGGCCTGGAAGAAGCTTTAAGTTTGAAGATGCCGGAGGGCTACAAGGCCTCTTTGAAGAGATATGTAACGGTTATCCGCTAAAATAAAAAAAGAAAATGTCTCCCGTATTTGCAATGAGTAAATGCAGGAGACACCTTTTTTTGAAAAATATGGATTCAACTAAGCTTCCTGCTTAACGCCGAATTTCACTTTGTAATCTTCAATAGACTGTAATAAGATCTTACGTGCAGCGGCTGCATCTTCAAAAGACTCAATCTTCACTTCTTTATTTTCCAGGCGCTTATACTCTTCGAAAAATTGTCTTACCTCTTTCAGTAAATGTTGCGGCAATTCGTTGATATCATTGTAGTGGTTAACGCTCATGTCATCCGTACAAACTGCGATCAGTTTGTCATCTGCTTCGCCCTGGTCGATCATGCGCATTATACCGATTATTTTAGCATTTACCAGGCACATAGACGGGATGTCGACCTGTGATAATACCAGGATGTCCAGCGGGTCATTGTCATCACAATAAGTTTGCGGGATAAAGCCATAGTTCAGCGGGTAATATACCGAATGATATAAAACACGGTCCAGGCGAAGCATGCCGGTTTCCTTATCTAATTCAAACTTACCTCTGGATCCTCTAGGAATTTCAATGATAGCGTCTACTATTTCTGGGGCTTTGTCGCCGTAGCTTACGGAGTGCCAAGGATTAAATTGCATAGTTGATGTTTAAAAATTTGTGCAAAATTAAGAAAGCAGCATTAAAAATGCATGAATTTATTTTAAATTAATCACTGCATCTCCCATGGATGGTACATAAGGATTGTTCTGCCGCCATATTTCAAATTTCTGGTATGCTGCTTTAAACTGGGTTACCCAAGCGCTGAATTCTTGCGAATTTTCTATCGCACCGAACAGCCATTGGTTGTAAGCCGGGTAAAATCCGCTTTTCATGATCCGGCTTTGATAGCTGATGATCGATTGCGGGAATTGCTGCTCAAAATGATTATGCCAATAGATCAGGAAGCGTGTTCTCAACATACTTAGATTATCCGTGTTGAAACCGTCGCTTACCGCGCTTATATTTGCATTGACGCTTTCCTGGAAGGCTTCCTCGAAGCTCAATTTGCTTTGCTGTCTCTGTTGCGTGCTTTTATTAAAAGCGGGAATGGCATCATCCGTTTGGGTAGTGAACACTTTTTTATAAGCTTCGGACAATACTTTACGCATATCTACTGTTTTAGGCGATTGTGCTTCCAGGTTGATGAACTTTTCAGCATAGATAATGCACCATACAAAATTGCCGTCCTGGAACAAGGCTTTTGCCGCATTGTAGTAGTTAGTAGGATAATTAGGCTCAACGGCAATCCCGCTGATCCATTCCCTTAACGGCGCTTTGTTTGATTTCGATTCCGTACTCAGGATGTTCCCTTTTGTATTGTATAGAACGCCTTCTTTAGGGAACTTTTCCAGGCCGGAATTGACGATTTTTTTTGCTTTCGAATTTTTACCATCCGCTTGCTCAATAGCAGCTGCTATCTGGTAGCACTGCGCATCTGCCATAGAAGAACCGACTACCGGGGTGATGATCTCCCGGGCCTGTGTGAAATCTTTTTTGAGGAAATAGGCATAAGCCAGGTCTTTTCTGAGCGCAATATTGTCCGGCGCCATCCTGATGGCCTGCTTATACATGGATATAGCTTGCTCGTAATCTCCTTTACTCAGGAAATTGCCGGCACTCTTAATAATCTGTAACAATTCAGGGGAATCTCCTGCAGATTGGGCTTTGACTCCTTCCGGTACCAGGCAGGTGATCAGCGCAATGCCTGTAACGATCTGTTTCCAATTCATATTGGTTGCAAATCTAATTTATTTACGCCTAATTTTTGTGGTATACTATCAGCTTTAAGAATTTATATGATTTTACGGCATTGCTTGACTACCTTTAAACTCTAAAATACATTCCTAATGAGTAAACAGGCTTATTTTACCAGTGATCTGAGCAAAAAAGAATTCCCGGTAGCGGAGCGTATTGCGGCCGCGATCATTAACCCGAAGATACTGGACCTTATGCAAAAGGAACATGGGGATTTTGATGACACAAAATTCCTGGCACTTAGTGAGCTGAATGAATACCGCCAGCAATATATTGCAGCAAGTTTGCAGGTAGAAGTCGGTGCTTTGAGTGAACTGGAACAAAAGGTTTTGGATTCCGTGAGTGATTCCGGCATCATCAGTAAAGTAACAGAAGAAGAGCTTACCGGTTCGGATAGTTTTGCTCAGCGCCTGGCGGACCGTGTTGCACGCTTCGGCGGCAGCTGGGCTTTTATACTTTCTTTTATGGGATTTCTCGCATTGTGGATTGCTGCCAATGCTTTTTTATTGCACAACAAAGGATTTGATCCCTATCCTTTTATTTTACTGAATCTGTTCCTTTCCTGCCTGGCCGCTTTGCAGGCCCCCGTAATCATGATGAGCCAGAACCGGCAGGAAGAGAAAGACCGCGACCGGGCTAAGAAGGATTATATCATTAACCTCAAGTCAGAAGTCGAGATACGCGGCTTGCATGAGAAATTAGATCACCTGCTGATCCACCAGCAGCAACACCTGCTCGAGATCCAGCAAATGCAGATCGAATTACTACAGGATATTCTGACCCGGGTGGAGCGAAAACAGCATTAAATTATCCACCGGTGTTGGTATTCTGTGTAGCGGAAAGACCTGCCAAGCCGCCAATATTGTGTAAATTGCCATTGATTTTTCATTTAA
>CAXYKQ010000395.1:0-4895 GCA_964277835.1 uncultured Edaphocola sp.
GCTTAAGCTGCCTGAACTTTTTCCGGAAAATTAAATGGTAAAGCAGGAATACAGCAGCAGACAGTAACACCAATACTACTATATAGCCCACAATACTTATGGTATCCAGGCTGGCACTTGCAGTGCTGAGATCTTTAAGGTAAAAGAATGGGGTAGCATCCATCCGGATGCCCCAATGTCCGTATAAAGCAAGATCTCCTAAAATAATTGCGGTAAAAAAAACGATCACGATGGCACTGTATATATTATAGAACCGGCGCAGCCACCGGGCTTCCCATGCAGCGCTGAGCACTAATAACAGGGTGGGAATAAGGCTGGCATAGGCGGCTGCGGAGGCATCTAATTTAAAACCATACCAGAAGGTCCGGAGCAATTCTCCGGAGCTAAGCTGGCTGGAGTCCTCTGAATAAGTAAACAGGAATACGATCCGGGCCAATACGAAATAGAGATACCAGAAAGCAAAATAGTATGATGCGATCAGAAAACGGTTTTTCGGCATTAGTAAGGATAATTTAAAAAGGGCCAGTTTTAAGCTGCAATGTTATTAAAAATTTTAATCAGAATTTAATGTTATTTTAATCCGTTTTTAATTTTGATTTAGTATTGATTTGCATCAACTAATTTTATATAGCGTACGGTAAGGACACGGATGCAGACTCGTATGGCAGGGATAAAAAGAGCGTGTTCGCGCGGCTATTGCCTTAAGAAACGGCAGGGAATTGAAATTGTAATCGCCAGGGCAATTATTTATTGACGCGGACAAGGGTTGGCACCGGTGGTATCTGGCAGGACCGGGTGTAGACATCGGCTTTTCGGTCTTCATAATTATAAGGTCGCTCTTTCTCGAACATTTTTAAAAAATCTGCTTTGCCGATGCCCCAATACATAGTAATCATACCGGAATGATAGGGTAGTTCTGGAAACTGCCGGTAATCGGTAAATATATGGTGTACTATAGAGTCAGTGACCGGGTAAATAATAATTGGGAAAAAACTCGTATGCCCCAGGTATAAAGTGTCCCCTACACCCCAGTTGCCGGAAGGTTGCAGGTGTATATTGGTATGCATTTCAGGGTATTTGTAGATTTGCCCCAGGTCGATCGTGTCACCGGCAACTGGTTTACGGCTTAGAGTTTTGTCCGTCCAGTCATTATTACCGACCTCAAGCCTGAAGTTTTTGTAGTGATTAAGGGGAATGCCTTCGAGTAAGATATGACCGTCGGAATCGGTAATGCCACTGCTTAGTACTTCCTTTTGAGGTGGGAAGTTATTCCATTTGTAGCGGTATATAGTGACCCGCGTAGTGGCGGCAGGAGTGCCATCACAGTTATAGATCAACTGTCCTTTCAGGGAGAAAAATTTCAGGTGCTTATCGCAGGCGCCATAAAATAAGGTAAATCCTAAAAGAATAAGTAGGTAAACGCAGTGCTTCATTGGTACGCTTTATAGGTTACTTAAATATAGACGGTATTTGTAAAAGAGATATTAGTATCATGCCAGGTTTATGAAAAAACAAAAAGGTAATCGTTTTTAAAAACAATTACCTTTTGATATAATCAGTTGATGGGAAATAACTATTCGCCTTCGTAAGCGTCAATCGTAAAGTTATAAAGCCGGGCCATTTTTTGCTGTTCGGACCTCACTTCATTAAGTGTCTTTTCCTCCATTGCTGTTTTCGAGGTTAAAAGTTCAAGCTGTGCTTTAATGGTCTCATCGCTTGTTTCATTGTTAAATTTTTCAAAGGGTTTGAAGGCCTCCTGGATCATTGATTTTTCGAAGGCAAGGAAATCCAGTACCGCGACCTTAAGGTCTTCCATGTCCGGGTTTACCTTACGTTTAATCAGTTCTTTCTGGCTTTTTTCGATAAAAGAGAATATTTTATCGGAATGTTTCGTCAGCTGGGCAAAATTATTAGATTCATACGCGCTGCCGAAGGCCTGGCCCCAGGCGGTACCGTAAGAATAAAGCGAATCTGTAAGGTTGGCACAGTAATTATTGAAAGCAAGAGCAAAATCGGTATCTTTTTCCGTTTTTTGCTGTGCATAAACGAGGCTGCTTATTGCCAGGGAAACAGTTAAAAGTAGTGTTTTCAGCGTCATACAAATTTAAGATTTAAGGTTACCGCAAAAATAAGTGATTTTATATAGGATTTTTATTAATAAGCCAATTATTTTCCTGACAGCAAGGTAAATGTTTGTCAGTAATAATTTTTGATGTCCGACCGGGTGAATTGAAGGCAATTGGACGGGAAATTCCCGCAATTGATCTTCCTGTACCTTAGCTGTTAAAAGGCATCGGCCCCGGCGCAGTAAAAAAGAGAAATAGAAAATTGGAAATTTTAAATAAAAAGGTATTTTTGCACAAAATCTTAAATTTCAACAAACATGTCAGAAGTTGCAAATCGCGTAAAGAAAATCATCGTTGACAAATTAGGCGTTGACGAATCAGAAGTAACTCCAGAAGCTAGCTTCACTAATGATTTAGGAGCTGATTCTTTGGATACAGTGGAGTTAATGATGGAGTTCGAAAAAGAATTCAACATCTCTATCCCGGACGATCAGGCTGAAAATATCACTTCAGTAGGTCAGGCTATCTCTTACTTAGAAGAGCATGCTAAATAATAAGTCAAAAAACTTGAACATTATTACGTTTTAAATTTAAACAGTACAACTTAATGAATTATCCGTTAAAACGAGTAGTCGTAACGGGGCTCGGTGCCCTAACTCCCATTGGCAATAGCGTTTCAGAATATTGGGATGGTTTGGTCAAAGGTGTTTCGGGCGCCGATTTCATTAAACAGTTTGATGCTTCTAAATTTAAAACGAGGTTTGCCTGTGAACTGAAAAACTTTAACCCCGAAGAATTTATTGAGCGTAAAGAAGCCCGTAAACTGGATCGTTTTTCCCAAATCGCTATGGTCGCTGCTGACCAGGCGGTGAAAGACGCCGGTCTGGACGCTGAAGGCATCAATAAAGACAGGGTAGGCGTGATCTGGACCTCAGGCATCGGCGGTATGATCACCTTCATCGAAGAGATGAGTAACTTCAATGCAGGCGACGGAACCCCGAGATTCAATCCTTTCTTTATTCCCAAATTGATCCTGGATATCGCAGCAGGACATATTTCTATGAAATATGGCTTCCGCGGCCCTAACTATGCTACAGTAAGTGCCTGTGCCTCATCGACACATGCTATGATCGACGCATTTAACTATATCCGCCTGGGTAAAGCTAATGCCTTTGTTGTAGGTGGTTCAGAAGCTGTGGTGACCCAAGCCGGTATCGGTGGCTTTAATGCTATGAAAGCCCTGTCTGAACGCAATGATGATGCCGCTACGGCAAGCCGCCCGTTCGATGTTACCCGGGATGGTTTTGTCCTGGGAGAAGGTGGTGCGGGCCTGATCTTAGAAGAGCTCGAACATGCCAAGGCGAGAGGGGCCAACATTATTTGTGAAATGGTAGGCGGCGGGATGTCTGCCGATGCCTATCACCTGACAGCGCCGCATCCTGAAGGCCTGGGCGTGATCAACGTAATGAACGAGGCCTTAAGCGATGCTAACCTGAAGCCTGAAGATATTGATTATATCAATGTACAAGGTACGGCTACTCCACTGGGAGACATCGCAGAATTAACCGCCATAAAAAAAGTATTCGGAGATAGTGTTTATGACCTCAACATAAGCTCTACCAAGTCTATGACCGGTCACCTCCTGGGAGCAGCCGGAGCCGTAGAAGCTGTAGCAACTATTCTCGCGATGAAAAACGGCATAGTACCCCCCACCATTAACCATACGACAGCAGACCCTGCTATCGATCCGAAATTAAACCTTACTTTAAATGTTGCCCAGGAAAGAACCATTAATGCAGCAATAAGTAATACTTTCGGGTTCGGTGGCCATAATGCCTCTGTTGTATTTAAGCAATACCAACCTTAGCCATTTCGGAATTACCCTAAAGGACCTTAGGCTAACTTTTATCGGAGCACATAATGATGTTTCTAAAGACAAACGAAGACGATAAAGAACTTAAGAAATCCTTAAAAAATATTTTAGGGTTTCAGCCGGGTCGTTTACTCTTCTACATTACCGCCTTTACCCATCGCTCTTCCAACGAAGACCTGGTGGCCAATAATGAGCGCCTTGAATTCCTTGGAGATGCCTATATCGGCAGCATCGTAGGGGAATACCTGTTTAAAAAATACCCCAATAAGGACGAGGGCTTCCTGACCGAAATGCGGTCCAAGATCGTAAGCAGGAACTCGCTCAACGATATTGCCCTGAAAATGGGTTTGCAAAAGCTGATCCGCTTTAATCAAAACGATAAAATGCTGCGCCGCAGCAATATCTTCGGTAACTGCCTGGAAGCACTGGTCGGAGCTATCTACCTGGATAAAGGTTTTGACAAAACCCGTAAGTTTATCCTCAAAAACATGCTCTACAACTACATCGATATCGATGACCTGGAGATCACAGACTTTAATTTCAAAAACAAACTGTACAACTGGGCACAGGTGAACAACCATGTATTGGATTTTGTGACTTTAGGTGAAAGCAATGAAGCAGGCAGGCGCGTATTTACCGTAGGTATCGAGATTGACGGGGAACTATTCATCAAAGCAACCGGCTATAATAAAAAGGCTGCCGGGCAAACGGCTGCGCAAAAAGCGCTGGAACAGTTGGAAATTACTTCCGAAGAATAATCTTTATTATTTATAAGTCGATAAGCAAAACAGCTGATTCTATCAAGCTGTAGCCTCTTCTTTTGCTTCAAAAGAAAGTTTTATCGCTGTATTTGTCGATACTGATTTCGCCACACTTTTTTTATTGCCCCGTTGCAGCACTTCCTCGTAATACGCTAGCTTTGTATCAGATCACTATTCACTAATCACTTTTCACTA